>JBFGBS010000058.1:0-8454 GCA_041567475.1 Arthrobacter sp. | reverse complement strand
GGGAACAGCCACGGCTAACTCATTTCTCTCTAGAAAAACACTTACAGATCAGTTTTGCCGGTCAGGCTTAGCCAAGTCAGCTAGGGCGGCCCAGCGAGGATCTACGACCTCGTGGTGATGCCCCGGCTCGTCTTCCAGGCGAACTCCGCATTCGGAGCAAAGGCCCTGGCAGTCTTCCCGGCACACCGGCTGGAACGGCAGTATGGTAACAACTGCGTCCCGCAACACCGGCTCAAGATCGATCAGATCGCGCTCGACTCGACGTTGCTCTTCTTCGTCTTCTTCGTCCGGGAACTCAACGTCCTCGTAGAAGAAAAGTTCTTGCACATCGACCTCTTGGTCATACGCAAGGGGATCCAGGCATCGTCCGCACTCCCCGGTTACCCGGACGAGGGCGGTTCCTGATACCAGGATTCCTTCGTGTACGGCCTCCAGCCGCAGGTCAAGCTCAACATCTGAGCCTTCCTGCACACCGATGAGCGCCACACCAAGATCACTTGGTGCGGGTACATGTTCCGTCAGCGTCCGCATGCTCCCCGGACTGCGTCCGAGGTCCTTGACGTCGAACGCCAAGGGCGAACTAGCATCTCGTTTAATGAGAACTCCTGTAGAACATATGACCGACGTACTATCCTAGCCTGAACTTCCGGACGGACTCAAACCGGGTTCCGGAGCAGCGCCACAGCGCCGTGCCAGGCCTCGGTCCGGCCGCGTAGCCGGCAGCAGGCCGCCGAGTACCGGACTAGCCTACCCTCTATGCGGCAGGTCCCGGACCGGTTCACCCGCAACGAGCCGTTTAAGCACGGACCGCGGCACGAAGTCCGAGACGTCGCCGCCGAGCGTGAAGACTTCCTTGATCAGCGTCGAGGAGAGGTGCAGGTAGTGGCTTTCCGCCGGCAGGAAGACCGTTTCGACGCCACTGAGCTGGCGGTTCATCGTGGCCATCGGGAGTTCGTAGTCGAAGTCCGAGGAGGACCGCAGGCCCTTGACGATCGCCGAGACCCCGCGCTGGCGGCAGTAGTCGACCAGGAGCCCCTCGCCCACCGGTTCCACGAGGATCCCGCTCAGCGAGGAAAACGTCTCCTTGGCCATGTCGATCCGCTGCTCGAGGCTGAACCGGTAATTCTTGGCGTAGTTGGTCGAAATCCCCACGATGACCTCATCGAAGAGTCCGGAGGCTCGGGCGATGACTTCCAGATGTCCGTTGTGGATCGGATCGAAGGAGCCGGGGCATACAGCGCGTCTCATGCTCCGAACCTACCGCATCGGCATCGGTGCACCGGGATACCATGACAGCATGTCAGCAACGAAGAGCGCCTTCGGCGTGCCCGGCTCCCACCCGCTTCCTTGGCAGCGCGCCGCATCGGGCGCGAACCTGCTTTCCGGCGACGGAACCCTGGGCGTGACTATCTTCGAGGAGATGACCACCCTCGCCCTCTCCACGGGTGCCATCAACCTGGGCCAGGGCTTCCCGGATGAGGACGGTCCGGTGGAAATCCGGGAGGCCGCCCAGGCGGCCATCGCCGCGGGCGCCAACCAGTATGCCCCCGGCAAGGGCATCCTGGCGCTCCGCGAGGCGGTTTCGGTCCACCAGGCCCGGTTCTACGGCCTGACCCCGGACCCGGACACGGAGATTATTATCACCACCGGCGCGACCGAGGCCATCGCCGCGGCGCTGCTCGCGCTGGTCGGCCCCGGCGACGAGGTGTTGACCTTCGAACCGTTCTACGACTCCTACGGCGCCATCATCGGCCTCTCCGGCGCCACCCACGTTACGGCGCCGCTGCTGGCTCCGGACTTCCAGCCGGACCTGGGCGCCCTGGAGGCGGCGTTCAGCGACCGCACGAAAGTGGTCCTGGTCAATAATCCGCACAACCCGACGGGCGCCGTCTTCCCGGCCGAGGTCCTGCAGCGCGTCGTGGACCTGGCGGCACGCCATGGGTCCATCATCGTCACCGATGAGGTGTACGAGCACCTCACCTTCGGTGTGCGGCACATTCCCGTGGCGACGCTGCCGGGTGCGGCCGGACGCACCCTGACGATCTCCTCCGCCGGAAAGACGTTCTCGTTCACGGGCTGGAAGATCGGCTGGCTCAGCGGCCCCGCCCACCTTGTGGCGGCTGTCCGGACCGTGAAGCAGTTCCTGACCTATAGCTCCGGGACGCCGTTCCAGTCCGCGATCGCCGTGGGGCTGGGACTGCCGGACGAGTTCTACACCGGCATCGCCGATACCCTGCGCTACAAGCGGGACATCCTCAGCGAGGGGCTTCGCGCGGCCGGACTGGACGTCCTGACCCCGCAGGGGACCTATTTCGTCAACGTGGACACCTCGCCGCTGGGTATCACCGATGCCGTGGACCTGGCCCGCCGGCTTCCGGCGCTGGTGGGGGTCGCCGCCATCCCGGTCCCGGTCTTCTGCCACGCCGAGGGCGCCGACCGCACCCGCAGCCTGCTGCGCTTCGCGTTCTGCAAGAAGGTCCACGTCCTGGAGGAAGCCGCCGACCGGCTCGCGACGCTGCGCGGGAGGCTCTGAGGATGCCCGGAGAGCACACGGGCCCCGTGCGGTTCCTGCGGACCACCGGTCAGCACGCCACGATCGAACCCGATTCCTTCACCGAGGGCGGCTTTGTCCTGAGCATCGGCGGTGCCGAACAGTCCCACGTCAACCTTGCCGACCCGGAGGACATCTTCTACGAGTACCTGCGCAGGATCGGCCACGTGGTCGACCTCGCGGCGCCGTGGGGTGAACCGGTCCATGCGTTGCACCTCGGTGCCGGCGCCCTGACCCTGGCCCGTTACATCCAGGCCACCCGTCCAGGTTCGGTGCAGTACGCCGTCGAACTCGAACGGGAACTCCTGGACTTCGTGCTGCAGGAACTGCCGCTGCCCCCGGGCACCGTCCTGCACCCGCTGATCGCCGACGCCCGGGAGTCGCTGGCCGCGCTGCCGGCGGACCTGCGCTTTGACGTGGTGATCCTCGATATTTTCTCCGGCCCGGAGGCGCCGGAGCATATTGCCTGCACCGGGTTCTACCGCGAGGCCGCGGCGCGGCTGACCCCGCGCGGGGTGCTGGTGGTGAATGTGGGCGACGAGCCGGGCCTGACCCTGGTCCGGAGCCAGGTCGCGGCGCTGCGCGGGGCCATGAGCGATGTTGCGGCGTTCGCCGAGGCCGGGATGTTCACGTCCCGCTACCCCGGGAACATCATCCTGGCCGGGACACAGGACCCGTGGCCTGCTCCCTGGACCGCCGCGCTGACGGCCCGCGGCCCGCACCCGGCCAGGGTGCTGACCGGCGTCGAGCTGGACGCGCTCTCCGACTAGGCCGGTGGGTCGGCGTCGTCCTCCGTGTCCGGCTCCACCCCGGGTTCGGCATACCAGAGCCGGGTTTCGCCGTATTTCTTCTCCGCGAACCGTTCCATCCCCGCGGGCCAGTCCGGTTCGGGGGTCCGGGAGGAGCGTTCCACCACGACGACGGCGCCGGCCGCCAGATGCGGGGCGAGCTTGGCGAGCACGGCGGCCAGTGCCGGCTCGTCCAGGGGGTACGGCGGGTCCAGGAAAACCAGGTCCCAGCGCGCCGCTTCCGCCGACCGGTCCAGGAAGGACTCCACCTTGGAACGGTGCACGGAGACCACCTTGCGGCCCGCCACCGTGTTGACGAGGTCGGCATTGCGCTGGCAGACGGCGCTGGCCTTGGCATCGAATTCCACAAGGTCCACGCTGGCCGCACCGCGGCTGGCGCTTTCGACGCCCAGCGAGCCCGACCCCGCGTAGAGATCCAGCACGCGGGCGCCGGCAATGACGTCAAAGGCGTCCAGCCGCGAAAACAAGGCTTCCTTGACCCGGTCCGTGGTGGGCCGGGTCAAGGTTCCGGGGACACTGACGAGCGGGCTTCCGCCGGCCGCGCCGGCGATGATGCGGCTCATGGGTGAAGCTCCTGGCGCGCCGGGCGCCTCTGGCAGGTGGTCCTAGCCGCGTTCAAGGAACGCCTCCTTCTCGGGGTTGAGGTATTCGTCGATGGCGGCAGCGAGTCCGGGCTGGTCCGCCAGAGCAGGGTCGGCCGCCACGATCCGCTGGGCGTCCTGCCGGGCCTTGGCAATGATGTCCTCGTGTTCGAGGACCCGCAGGAGTTTGAGCGTGGAACGGCCCCCGGACTGCGAGGCGCCCAGGATGTCTCCCTCGCGGCGCAGCTTGAGGTCCTCCTGTGAGAGTTCGAAACCGTCCGTGGTGGCGGCCACCGCGTCAAGGCGGCGGCGGCTCGGGTGTCCGGGCTCGAGCGTGGTGACGAGCAGGCAGGTCCCGGGCAGGCCGCCGCGGCCCACCCGGCCGCGGAGCTGGTGGAGCTGGGAGATGCCGAACCTGTCGGCGTCGAGGATCACCATCAGCGTGGCGTTGTGGACGTCCACGCCGACTTCGATCACCGTGGTCGAGACCAGGACTTTGGTCTGGTTGGCGGTGAAGGAGGCCATCGTCTCGGATTTGAGCGCCGGGTCCTGCCGTCCGTGCAGGGGCGCGACCGGGACACCGGCCAGGGCCGGTTCGTCCCGCAGGTGCTCGAGGACCCCGGTCACCGAGGCCAGTTCGCGGGATCCGTTGTCCTCCTCGAGGTCCGCGGCGGACGGTGCTGCCTCGCCGGGGGCGAAGTCGCCGTCGTCGTCCGTGCCGATCTTGGGGCAGACCACGTAGACCTGGTGGCCGGCGTCGATCTCCTCCCGGGACCGGGACCAGATCCGGGTGGCCCAGGCGGGGTGCTCGGCGAGTCCCACGACGTGGGTGGTGATCGGGGCGCGGCCGGCCGGCAGTTCGTCCAGGACGGAGGTTTCCAGGTCGCCGAACACGGTCATGGCCACGGTCCTGGGGATCGGGGTGGCGGTCATCACGAGCAGGTGCGGGGGTTTGCTGGCCTTGGCCCGGAGCGCATCCCGCTGCTCGACGCCGAAGCGGTGCTGTTCATCGACCACGATCAGCCCCAGGTCGTAGAAGGAGACGTTGTCGCTCAGCAGCGCGTGCGTGCCGATCACGATCCCCGCCGTGCCGGAGGCTGCGTCCAGCAGGGCCTGCTTCCGGGCCGCCGCCGGCATGGACCCGGTGAGGAGCGTGACCTGGACGCTGTCCGGGCCGAGGCCGCCCAGCAGCCCGTCCCGGGAGAGCGGGCCCAGGGTCCGGCGGATCGAGTCGTAGTGCTGGGCGGCGAGGACTTCGGTGGGCGCCAGGAGCGCGGCCTGTCCCCCGGCGTCGACCACCTGCAGCATCGCGCGCAGGGCCACGATGGTCTTGCCGGACCCCACCTCGCCCTGCAGGAGCCGGTTCATCGGCGCATCATGGGCCAGTTCCTCGGACAGCGTCTTCCCGACGGCGGACTGTCCGGCCGTCAGGGTGAACGGCAGCTGGCGGTCGAAGGCGGCCAGCAAACCGTCCGCCACGGGCCGCCGGGCGGTGGCTTCTTCGGCCGCGAGCTGGGCGCGGCGCCGGGCCAGGGCGGTCTGCAGGACGAGGGCTTCCTGGTAGCGGAACCGGTCCCGGGCCCGTTGCCAGTCGGCGGGCACCTCCGGGGCGTGGATGAGCCGGTAGGCGTCGGCCACGGGGACAAAGTGCTCCCGCGCGGCGATTCCTGCCGGCAGCGGGTCCACCAGCGTCGCCAGGTCCGCGGTGTCGAGCAGTGTGGCGATGACTTTCTGGATGGACCAGCTGGTGAGTTTCGCGGTGGCCGGGTAGACCGGGATGGGCATCGCGGCCAGTTTTTCCGGGTCCATGCCCGGGGTGTCCGGGTCCTCGTCGAGGAGCAGGAAGTCAGGATTGGTCAGGCCCAGGGAGCCGCCGTAGCGGGTCACCTTGCCGGAGAACATGGCGCGCCGGCCCGGCTGCAGTTCGGCCCGGGCCCGGAAACCGTTGAAAAAGCTGACCTTCAAGGTGCCGGGCAGTCCCGTCCCGGAGCTCCTGGCGGAGCCGGCGTCGTCGGAAATCACGACGTCGGTGAGGGACCCCTTGCGGGCGCGCATGGGCCGGGTGCTGTTGGAGACCACCCGCGCGATCAGGGTTACTTCCTCATCGAGGGGGACCTCGCTGATGGGGGTCAGCTCGCCACGGCTCAGGTAGCGGCGCGGGAAGTAGTTCAGCAGCCCGCCGACGGTGGTGATGCCGAGGTGCTTCTCGATGACAGCCGCCGAACGCTTACCGATCCGGCGTTCCAGGCCCAGCTCCAGTTCAGCGTTCATATCCGTCGGGGGCCGACACGCCCGCGGCGTGCAGATCGGGGTCGCGCGGCACGGCGAGCTCACTCACCGTGATGTCGGTGGGTTCACCAAGGGACCGGATGAAGGCAACTGCCGGCTCGGGATCCGTCACGTGCACGTGGATCCGCCAGCGGTAGTGATCCTCGGCACCCGCGGCGCTGCCGACCTGGCTCATGATGACCGAGTCTCCCATTTCGTCGAGCCGCTGGCGCATCATGGCCGCGTCCAGGGCCGAGAGCGCAATGGTGCACATCACCTCGACGCCATCGTCGGAGGGCATGTCGGTGTGGATGTGCGGGGCCTGGACGTCGTACCCGTGCAGGCCGTCCAGCAGCTCGTCCTGGAGTTCTTCGCCCAGCACGGCGGAGCGCAGGCAGTCCAGGATGAGCAGCATCCCGACGCCGCCGGCATCAACGACCCGGGCAGCGTGCAAGGCCGCGAGCTGGTCTTCGGTACGCACCACGGCGTCCAGGGCCGCCCCGACGGCGGCGTCGAGGGCCAGGCCGAGGGTGTGGTTGCTGTCGTCTCCGCTGTGGGCCTGGTCAATCGCGGCCACCGCGTGCGCTGCCGCTTCCATCACGGACAGCATGGTGCCCGGCACGGGATCGCTCAGCGCGGACCAGGCCCGGATCTGGGCGCGGTTCAGCGCGGCTGCCAGCAGCGGAGAGCTCAGCCGCGGGTGTCCGGCCAGTGGTTCCGCGGCGGCGCAGAGGAACACGGCCAGGAGGGTCCCGGAATTTCCGCGGGCCTGCTCCATGGCGGCCTGGCCGGCCTGCGCCAAAACCGCCCCGACGTCGTTGTGTGCCGGATCGGGCGCCGCCACGAACACACCGTCCCCGCCGTCGCCGGGTACGGATTCCGCGTCGTCGAAGGCATGGGCGGCGGCACGGATCGTCAGGTACAGGTTGGTTCCGGTGTCGCCATCGGCGACGGGGAAGATGTTGATGGCGTTGAGACGGTCGCTGTGGTTGCCGAGCGTTGTCTCCGCCTTGCTCAACCACCGCTTCATTGCTGGCGCGTTGGCGGCAATCTTAGTTTGCAAAGTGATCCCATCCCCCGGACTCGGCACGCCTGCCCGCAATCGAAACGCCCGCGCCGTCGGTTGACGCCGGAGCCTCCACCGAGCCTATCGCAGTGAAACCGGCCGGCAGCGGACGTCCGGCGGGAAACGTGGCGAGCAGTCCGTGGTCTTCGCCGCCGCCGAGGACCCACGCCATCGCGTCCGCATCCAGCAGGTCCGCCGCCGGCTGCAGGGGCCCGGCAAGTGGCCGCAGGGCGTCGGGGTCGAGGTTGAGCACGGCGTGGCTGGCGGCCGCGAGCCGGTTTCCGTCCCGGACGAGGCCGTCCGAGATGTCCATCATGGCCGTGGCGCCTGCCTCGCGGGCGAGCGGGCCGGCGGCGAGCGGCGGCTGCGGCCGGCATTGGGTGTCCATGAGCCCGCGCTGCTCCCGGGTCAGGTCGCTGACGTTCGTGCTGGACTCCAGCAGGGCGAGGCCCGCCGCGGCGCGGCCGACGGTACCGGCGAGGGCAACGGTGTCCCCCGGCCGGGCGCCAGAGCGGAGCACCGCCGCCGCGCCCTCCAGGGTTCCCAGGATTGCGACGCTGACAGCCAGTTCGCGGCCACGCCCGAGGTCGCCGCCGGCCACGGCGCATTGCGGGGCGCCGAGTTCCCGGATGCCGGCGGTGAGACCGTCGGCGAAGTCCTCCACCCAGGCGACGCGGGTCTCCGGCGGCATCGTCAGGCTGACCACGAGCGAGGTGGCGCGGGCGCCCATGGCGTTGATGTCACTCAGGTTCTGGGCGGCGGCTTTCCAGCCGACGTCGTAGCCGGTGGTCCGGTACCCGTTGTTCCATTCCGGCCGGAAGTCCTGGTCCGCCACCTGGGTGTCGATGCTCAGAACCACGCGGCCGTCCGGCGCGGCCACGATG
This sequence comes from Arthrobacter sp., assembly GCA_041567475.1. Classification (GTDB taxonomy): domain Bacteria; phylum Actinomycetota; class Actinomycetes; order Actinomycetales; family Micrococcaceae; genus Arthrobacter. The sequence goes on along the minus strand of JBFGBS010000058.1, from coordinate 295 downwards.
GCGGCGTCGTCACCCGGGCCCAGGAGCAGGGAGCCGTTGGTCGCGGACCCGCGGTTGAGGCGCGGGAAGATGCGTTGCAGCAGCTCGGCCTCGGAAAGCCCGGCGACGGTCAGGGGCGGAGTGGTCAGGTCTGGAACAAGAGTTTCACGCACACCCCAACGCTACCGCGCGGGACTGACAAGGCAGTCCCGCGCGGCGGCGCTCAGTACCGGACGGAGAGGCAGCCCAGGTGGGAAACACCGGTGCTGAGCACGGTGATGCCGGGGCTGGAGGCGCAGACGGTATGGGTTCCCCG
>JBFGBS010000057.1:0-8494 GCA_041567475.1 Arthrobacter sp. | reverse complement strand
AGCCGGCATTGACTATGACACCGACGAGGCCGAATTCGTCCCCTCGATGCAGGTCCCGCTGGACCTCGAGGCCGCGAAGAAGTTCATGAAACTCGCGGACGCGCTTGAAGAGCTTGACGACGTCCAGAACGTCTACAGCAACGCCGACATCAGCGACGAAGTGCAGGCCGCACTGGAAGCCGAGTGATCCGGCTCCTCCGCCACGACGGTGAGGCCCGGTTTTGACCCTTCGAGTCCTGGGGGTCGATCCGGGCCTCACCCGTTGCGGCATCGGGGTGGTGGACGTTGAGCGGAACCGCCGGGCCACGATGGTGGCCTATGGGGTCGTCGGGACCTCGCCCGAGGAAAGCCTGGACCAGCGGCTGCTGGTGATCGCGACGTCCATCGATGACTGGCTGGACCGCTACGAACCGCACGTCCTTGCCGTCGAACGGGTCTTCTCCCAACTCAACGTCAGCACCGTGATGGGCGTGGCCCAGGCCTCCGGGGTGGTCATCGCCGCTGCCGCCCGCCGCGGCATCCCGGTGGCGCTGCACACGCCGTCGGAGGTGAAAGCCGCCGTCACCGGGAGCGGTACGTCCAACAAGGACGCCGTCACGAAACTCGTCACGAAGATCCTGCGGCTGGACACCCCGCCGCGCCCCGCCGACGCCGCCGACGCCCTCGCGCTGGCCATCACGCACGCCTGGCGGGCCGGCAGCGGAGCCGCCGTCGCCACCACCGGGCCGGGCAGCCACTCGCTAACTCCGGCGCAACGGGCCTGGGCCGACGCCGAGGCCAAAGCGCGCCGTGCACGCTGATAGCTGCCGCCGCTTGCTAAGGTATTCGTAGATATGTTCGGATGGCCGGGTTTCCCGGCCGCAATTTCGCTGTACACCCAGGAGCGCGGCTTTGATCAGTTTTCTTCGAGGAACCGTAGCCCACGTCGGCCTCTCGTCCGCCGTGATTGATCTCCACGGTGCCGGAATGAGCGTTAACGCCACCCCCCAGACCCTCGGCGGCCTCCGGGTGGGGGAGGAAGGCAAGCTCTTCACCTCCCTGATCGTCCGGGAGGACTCCCTGACGCTCTACGGGTTCGGCAGCGACGACGAACGCGAAGTCTTCGACATCCTCCTCAGCGTCAGCGGTGTCGGCCCCCGCCTCGCGTTGGCCGTGCTGGCGGTCCACGAGCCCGAAGCCATCCGGGTCGCCGCGCATTCCGGCGACGGCAAAGCCTTCACCAAGGTCCCGGGGATCGGCCCCAAGGTCGGGGCGCGGATCGTGCTCGAACTCGCCGGCAAGCTCGTGCCGCACGGGACACCTGCCGGCGCGACGGCGGCCGTGGCAGTGGAGGCGGCATGGAAGCCGCAGGTCGTGTCCGCCATGACAAGCCTGGGCTGGTCCGAAAAGGACGCCACGTCCAGCATTGAGAAGTCGCTGGCGGACTCACCCGAACTGGCGGAGCGGGGCAACGTGGCCGAGATCCTGCGTGCCACGCTGCGTTGGCTTGGCCAGGACGGTGCCCGTGCCGGGAACCGGGCAGGCGCCCGTGGCTGAGCCGGCATCCCCCGTCGCTTCGGCCGAAGAACCCGAAGAGCGTGTCATCGAGGCCGCGCTGCGGCCCAAGAACCTGCACGACTTCGTCGGCCAGCACCGGGTCCGCAAGCAGCTGTCCCTGGTGCTGGAGGCTTCGCGGATGCGGGGGCGCAGCGCCGACCACGTCCTGCTCTCCGGCCCCCCGGGCCTGGGCAAGACCACGCTGTCCATGATCATTGCCGCTGAAATGAACGTCCCGCTCCGGATCAGCAGCGGACCGGCAATTCAGCATGCCGGCGACCTGGCCGCCATCCTGTCCTCGCTCTCCGAGGGTGAGGTCCTGTTCCTGGACGAAATCCACCGGATGTCCCGGCCGGCCGAAGAAATGCTGTACATGGCCATGGAAGATTTCCGGGTCGACATCGTGGTCGGCAAGGGTGCCGGAGCGACCGCAATTCCGCTCGAGCTGCCGCCGTTCACGCTGGTCGGCGCCACCACCCGGGCCGGGCTCCTGCCCGGTCCGCTCCGTGACCGCTTCGGCTTCACCGGACACCTTGAGTTCTATTCGGTCGAGGAGCTCGAGCTGGTGCTCCGGCGCTCCGCCGGAATGCTGGATCTCAAGGTCAACTCCGCCGGCTTCAGCGAGATCGCCGGCCGGTCCCGCGGCACGCCGCGCATCACCAACCGGCTCCTGCGCCGCGTCCGGGACTGGGCGCTCGTGCACGGAATCGACCAGATTGATGCCCGGTCCGCCTCCGCGGCCCTGGACATGTATGAAGTGGATAAACGCGGACTGGACCGGCTGGACCGGGCCGTCCTCGAGGCACTGATTACCAAGTTCGGCGGGGGACCGGTGGGACTGTCCACGCTGGCAATCGCCGTCGGCGAGGAAACGGAGACGGTGGAGACCGTCGCGGAGCCGTACCTTGTCCGCGAAGGGCTGCTGGGCCGCACGCCCCGGGGCAGGATTGCCCTCGCGCCGGCGTGGACCCATCTGGGTTATGCCGTGCCCGCCGGGATCTTTGCCCAGGACCCGCTGGAGCTGTTCGCCGCCGGGGATCCGGACGCTGCGGCAGGTGCCGATGCCGGACCGGAATGGAGCCAACCGGGCCGCTGACACCGCCGGCGGCGCTTTTCCCTCTAGACTGGAGAGACGCTCGGCACGTTCGGGTCTTCGTTCTGTGGACGGCACTCACCCTGCCGCCGGTCTGTTGCGGTTTCCGTCAGGCGACCTGAGCGAAGCGGACGTTGCTGAAAACCAGCTACGCAAGTACAGAACGGAATTTTCCCTGTGTTCGGATATATTTCTGCCCAGACCCAGCCCCAGCCGACTGCCGGCGGTTTCGACCCGATGACCATTCTCCTGTTCGTGATGCTCGGAGTCTTCGTCTTCATGATGTTCCGCCGCAACAAAAAGACCCAGCAGGCCCAGGCCCAGGTCCAGTCGCAGTTCGCCCCGGGCGTTGAGGTCATGACCAGCTTCGGCCTGTTCGGCCACATCGTCGAGATGGATGAGCAGGAGAACAAGGTTGTCCTGGAGCTTTCGCCCGGCAACTTCGCCACCGTCCACCGCCAGGCGGTCACCAAGATCGTTGAACCCGTTGTGGCCGCCGAGGAACCCACCGTGGTCCCCGACGACGCCTCCGCACTGACGATGGACAAGTCGACCGAGCAGACCGCCGCCGGTGAGTCGTCCGACGAAACCCTGCGCCGCCTCAACGACGAGGGCAAAAAAGACAGCTAGTCTGCCTATTTGAGCCAACCCCGCTTCAGCAGCGGGCAGCCGCCGGTGCGGGCCACCCCTGCACCGGCGGTGCATCCGTAATTAATAGAAAGATCGACAATGGCACGAACAGGCCCGAAGAACACAGCCCGCAGGGTGCTCGTCTGGCTCGGCGTTGTTATCGCCGTCCTCACCGCCGTCCTGGCCGGGGGAACCATGGCCGGGCAGGCCAGCTGGGCCCCGAAACTCGCCCTGGACCTCGAAGGCGGCACGCAGATGATCCTCGCGCCGCGGGTCGAAGGCGACTCCGGCATCAACGAAGAGCAGCTCAACCAGGCGGTGTCGATCATCCGCCAGCGGGTTGACGGTTCCGGCGTCGCGGAAGCCGAGATCAGCACCCAGTCCGGCCGCAATGTTGTGGTCAGCCTGCCCGGTACCCCGTCCAAGGAAACCCGGGCACTGATCCAGGCCTCGGCCGACATGAACTTCCGCCCCGTGCTCCAGGCCGGCGCCGGCGCTCCCGTACCCGAAGAGGCACGGGTCCCCGAGGACCAGCTGCCGAATCCGACCGCCGAACCGGTGGACGGCAGCGACACCAACTGGATCACCGCCGATATTTACCGCCAGTTCGAAACGCTCGACTGTGACAATCCGGCCCAGGACAAGCAGGAACGCTCCGACCCGACGAAGCCGCTGGTCACATGCGAGCCTGCCACCGACGCCTCCCCGGCGATCAAGTACATCCTCGGCCCGGTCGAGGTCAAGGGCTCCAACATCAGGTCCTCCTCCTTCCAGCTGCAGCAGGGCGCCCAGGGCGCCGTGACCAACGAATGGGCCGTCAACATCCAGTTCGACGACGAGGGCTCGCAGAAGTTCAAGACGGTCACCGAACGGCTGAACAAGTTCTACGTCGACAGTCTCTCCGAGGGCGGCTCGGACCCGAGGGCCCAGTTCGCTATTGTGCTTGATGACCAGGTCATTTCCGCACCCCGTTCGCTCGCGGTCATCACCGACGGACGCCCGCAGATCACCGGCGGGTTCACCGAGCAGTCGGCCAAGGCCCTGTCCGACCAGTTGCGCTTCGGCGCCCTCCCGATCAGCTTCGAAATCCAGAGCGAACAGCAGATCTCGGCTACCCTCGGCGGTGAGCAGCTCCGGATGGGCCTGCTGGCCGGCATCATCGGCCTGCTGCTGGTCGTGGTCTACTCGCTCTTCCAGTACCGGGCGCTGGGCCTGGTCACCATTGCCTCCCTCGTGGTGGCCGGTGCGCTGACCTACCTGGCCATCGCCATCCTTGGCTGGACCGAGAACTACCGGCTGTCCCTGGCCGGCGTCGCGGGCCTCATCGTGGCCATCGGTCAGACGGCTGACTCCTTCATCGTCTACTTCGAACGTATCCGCGATGAACTCCGTGAGGGCCGCGGCCTGGTCTCGGCCGTGGCAAACGGCTGGAAGCGGGCCAAGCGCACCGTCCTGGCCTCCAAGGCCGTGAACCTGCTGGCCGCCCTGGTGCTGTACTTCGTGGCTGTGGGCAACGTCCGCGGCTTCGCATTCACCCTGGGCCTGACCGCCATTGCCGACCTCATCGTCGTCTTTATGTTCACCCACCCGACCCTGCAGCTGCTGGCCCGCACCAAGTTCTTCGGTGAAGGCCACAGGTTCTCGGGGCTGGACCCGAAGCGTCTCGGTGCCGTGCCCCTGTACCGGGGTGCCGGCCGGATCCGGACACCGCAGGAGAGCCCGGCGGCCTCGGTCCGTGCCAAGAACACCGGCGCGACGGCCGAAGCCGCCCGCCGGATGACCATCGCAGAACGGCGCCTCGCGGAACAGCAGGAGCGGGCACAGCAGGAACAGCTTGCCGGCTCCGCCAAGGGTGCAGCCAAGGAAGGCAAGTAAATGGCCAACTTCGCCGAGTTCGGTAACGAGCTCTACACGGGAAAACGGTCCTACGAATTCGTCGGATCCAAGAAAATCTGGTTCCTGATCGCAACCGTCCTCGTTGCGATCTCGATCCTGCTGCCGGTCGTCAAGGGTGGCTTCAACCTCGGAATCGAATTCCGCGGCGGGTCTGAATTCACGGTCTCCAACGTCAAGACCACGGATGCGTCCCTGGGCGAGAAAGCCGTCCAGGACGTTGTTACCGGCAGCATCCCGCGGGTGGCGAACGTCGCCGGCAACACCATGCGGATCCAGACGGACAAGCTCACGGATGATGAAACGCTCAGCATCAAGGACGGGCTGACGTCTGCCTACGGTGTCACCGACGACGAGGTGACCTCCACGTTCGTCGGTCCCACCTGGGGCGCTGATGTCACCAACCAGGCGTTACTGGGCCTCGTGATCTTCGTGGGGCTGGCCTCGGTGCTGATGGCGCTATACTTCCGGACCTGGAAGATGTCGCTGTCCGCGATCGCCGGCATGGCGGTGACGATGTTCGTGACGGCGGGGGTCTACTCCCTGAGCGACTTCGAAGTCACGCCGTCGGCCATCATCGGGTTCCTGACGGTGCTCAGCTATTCCTTGTACGACACCGTGGTGGTGTTCGACAAGATCCGCGAAAACACCGCCGACCTCCAGGTGTCCACCCGCAGGACGTTCGCCGAAGAGGTCAACCTGGCCGTCAACCAGACCCTGGTCCGGTCAATCAACACCATGATGGTGGCCATTCTTCCGGTGGGTGCCATTCTGTTCATCGGCGCCGGCCTCTTGGGTGCGGGAACCCTGCGTGACCTTTCCCTCGCGCTCTTCGTCGGCATCCTGATCGGCACCGCGGCGACGATCTTCATCGCCGCTCCGCTGTATGCGTGGCTCCGCCAGGGCGAGCCGGAGCTGATCCAGCAGGCCGCCCGGGTCGAACACCGGCGCGCCGAGGCAGCCGCCAAGACCGCGTCGCAGGCAAACACCGCCAAAGCCTGACGGCGGCGGGAGGCCGGGCTGGTAAACGTCATCCGTGACGCTTGCCAGCCCGTCGCCGTATCCGGACCGGTTATCAAAGTATCCGGCTACGGGAATAGACTTGAGTAATTAACCGGTTGTGGAAGGTGCTCCATTGGAAGAACGTTCGAAGCCGGTGCCGGCGGCACCGGATCAGGGTCACGCCCAGGGGTCGCAGACTGGTGTGGTTGCCTCCGGACGCAATGACGGGCCGGTGCCGGTGGACAGTTCCGGCGCGCGTCCCACGTTCCCCGGCCGCCGCGAACGGACCCGGTCCCGGCTGGCCCGGCTCACGGGACGGGGAGCGCCCGCGTACTCGCCGATCCTGGAGCCGCTCCTGCGCACCGTCCGGGCCAACAACCCGAAGGAAGACTTCGACCTCATCCAGCGTGCCTTCGTGGTTGCGGAGCGCTGCCACCGGGGCCAGAAGCGCAAGAGCGGGGATCCGTACATCACCCACCCCGTCGCCGTCGCGACCATCCTCGCCGAGCTGGGCCTGAGCGGGACCACGCTGGCCGCCGCCCTGCTGCATGACACCGTGGAAGACACCGCCTACTCACTGGAGGACCTGAAAGCGGAGTTCGGTCCCGAGGTGGCGATGCTGGTGGACGGCGTCACCAAGCTGGACAAGGTGAGCTTCGGCGAAGCGGCCCAGTCCGAAACCGTCCGCAAGATGGTCGTGGCCATGGCCAAGGACATCCGGGTGCTGATGATCAAGCTCGCGGACCGCCTGCACAACGCCCGGACGTGGCGGTTCGTGTCCGCCGAGTCCTCGGGGCGCAAAGCCCGCGAGACCCTGGAGATCTTTGCCCCGCTAGCGCACCGCCTCGGCATGAACACGATCAAGTGGGAACTCGAGGACCTCTCCTTCGCCGCGCTCTACCCGAAGGTCTACGAGGAAATCGTCCGGATGGTGGGGGACCGCACCCCGGAACGCGAAAAGAACCTCAGCGTCATCCGGAACCAGATCACTGAAGACCTGCGCGCCGCCAAGATCAAGGCCACCATCACCGGCCGGCCGAAGCACTACTACTCGATTTACCAGAAGATGATCGTCCGGGACAAAGACTTCGACGACATCAACGACCTCATGGGTGTGCGGGTGCTGGTCGATTCCGTCCGGGACTGCTACGCGGCACTGGGGGCCATGCATTCCCGCTGGAACCCGCTGCCCGGGCGGTTCAAGGACTACATCGCGATGCCCAAGTTCAACATGTACCAGTCGTTGCACACGGTCGTGATCGGACCCGGCGGAAAACCGGTGGAGATCCAGATCCGCACGCACGAGATGCACCGGCGGGCCGAGTACGGCGTGGCGGCGCACTGGAAGTACAAAGACCAGCCCAACCGTTCGGCGGCCGGCCCCGGCAGCCCGCGCGACGGCGACATGGGGTGGCTGCGGTCCCTCGTTGACTGGCAGCAGGAGACCTCGGATCCGGGGGAGTTCCTCGACTCCCTGCGCTTTGAGATCAACGCCCGTGAGGTCTTTGTCTTCACCCCCAAGGGCGAAGTGATGGCCCTGCCGGCCGGCTCCACGCCGGTCGACTTCGCCTACGCCGTCCACACCGAGGTGGGCCACCGGACCATCGGAGCGCGGGTCAACGGCAAGCTCGTGCCGTTGAACAGCGAGTTGAACCACGGCGACTGGGTGGAGATCTTCACGTCCAAGGCCGAAGGCGCCGGCCCGAGCCAGGACTGGCAGCACTTCGTCAAGAGCGCCCGGGCGCGGAACAAGATCAGGCAGTGGTTCAGCAAGGAACGCCGCGAAGAAGCCATTGACCGCGGCAAGGAGCTGCTGACGAAGGCCATGCGCAAGCAGAACCTGCCGCTGCAGCGCCTGATGACCCATGATGCCCTGGCCGCCGTCGCCGAGGACTTCAAGTACGTCGACATCTCCGGCCTCTACGCCGGGGTCGGCGACGGCCACACATCGGCCCAGTCGGTGATGGAACGGCTCATCGAGCACGTGGGCGGGAACGAAACCCCCGACGACGAGCTCACCGAGGTCTCGATCCCGACGCAGGTCTCCAAGGCCCGCTATTCCGATTCCGGAGTCGTGGTCCGCGGCGTCGACGACATCTGGGTGAAACTGGCCCGGTGTTGCACGCCGGTGCCGCCGGACCCGATCCTGGGCTTTGTCACCCGCGGAACCGGCGTGTCCGTGCACCGGACCGACTGCACCAATGTGACCGGCCTGATGGACGAGCCGGACCGGATCGTGGAAGTGGAGTGGGCGCCGACACAATCCAGCGTGTTCCTGGTGGAGATCCAGGTCGAAGCACTGGACCGCAAATCGCTACTCTCGGATGTGACCCGGGTGCT
>JBFGBS010000056.1:0-8566 GCA_041567475.1 Arthrobacter sp. | reverse complement strand
CGTCCACGGCTGGGTCCAGTCCTACGGCTCACGCTGCACACGCCCGCCCATCCTGTGGGGCGACGTCACCCGCAGCGCCCCGATCACGGTGGACTGGGCGCAGTACGCCCAGTCGCTGACGGCCAAGCCGAGGAAGGGCATGCTCACCGGTCCGGTCACGATCCTCGCATGGTCCTTCGTCCGGGACGACCAGCCACTCGGCGAGACCGCCAACCAGGTGGCGCTGGCGCTGCGCGATGAGATCGCGGACCTGGAAGCCGCCGGCATCAAGGTCATCCAGGTGGACGAACCCGCCCTGCGCGAACTCCTGCCGCTGCGCAAGGCCGAGCAGCCCGCGTACCTGGATTGGTCCGTGAACTCGTTCCGCCTCGCCACCGCCGGCGCCGCGGACGCCACCCAGGTCCACACGCACCTGTGCTACTCCGAGTTCGGCGCCATCATCGACGCGATCGACGGCCTCGACGCCGACGTGACCTCGATCGAGGCAGCCCGTTCGAAGATGGAGGTTGTCCACGACCTCGAGCACCACGGCTTCGGCCGTGGCGTGGGCCCGGGCGTGTACGACATCCACTCGCCGCGCGTCCCGGGCGGCGAGGAGGTCACGGAGCTGCTCAGCACCGCGGTCCAGCATGTCCCGTCCCGCCAGCTCTGGGTCAACCCGGACTGCGGCCTGAAGACCCGCGGCTACGCCGAAACTGAGGAGTCGCTGCGCAACCTGGTCGCGGCGACCAGGACGGTCCGCGCCGGGCTGCTCTCGGCAGCCAAGTAGCCGCCAGGCTTAAACACCAACGCGGGGTCACTTCGAGCCCATTCCTAGGTATGGAATGGGCCGTAAGTGACCCCGCGTTGCTTTGCTGCCGTGGTGGGGGAGTCAGCTCTCCCAGAGGATCTCGTCATCCACGACGCCGTCCTCGTCCGCCGAAGCGACGAGGACTTCGTCCGTGAAGTGCGAGCCGAGGGTGAAGTCCAGGACAAAGTAGCGCTCCGGCTGGCCGGGGAAGATCCCCACATGGCCCAGCTTCAGGGCCTTGAGGAAGACTTCATTGGTCAGCTGGCTCTTGTCCGTGACGCCGAAAACCTTTTGCAGCTGCTCCGTTTTGATCGCGTTGCAGTGGAAGTGATGGTATTCCTGCGGGCTGGTGCCCTCTTCGTCGAGTTCCTCGGCGATCATCTCGCGGACTTGGTCCACAAGTTCGGGCAGGAACCGGAGCCGGTAATCCACCTTGTGCAGGGCCGCCTCATCGAAGTGGTCATGGGCGTCGACGTTCAGGTCGAGCTCCAGTTCCTGCCCCGCCAGTTGGTGCTTGGCGGAGTAGTAGTGATCTCTTCCGTGGTTGAGCTCAATCTCTCCGAAGTGGTGGCTGGCTACCTTGCTCATATCTTCAACATAGCCCTGAACCCGGCTCCGTTCCAGCATTCGCCCAGCCTTTTTTAGCGCAGGGTTACCAGCGGGAGGGTTCCTTGTCCCCCCGGTCCGGGACGTCCTTCACATCCTGGGACGTGAAAGGATCGTGCTCCACCACGTTGTCCACGTCCGCGATCAGGACACCGTCGGGTTCGGCATTCTCGACCTCAAGTGCGTGCTCGGAGGCGTGCCGCGGCTCGGGTGCCGCCATGAGGGTATCCACCGCAGCCGTCGAGGGTTCGGGGCTCGGCATGAACTCCTCGGGCACTGCTGTGCCCGCGGGTGCGTTGCGGCGCCGCAGCATCTGCATCCAGCGCGGGCTGCTGCCCAGGATGCCGTGCTCGGCAAGCTCCTCGACCTCCAGGCCGTAGAAATCGCCGATGTGATCCACGAGCTGCGCACGGCGTGCACGCTCGTAGGCCCGGCGTTCGCGGCTGAAGGCAATGTAGGTGGACCAGCAGATCATCAGCATGATCACACTGAACGGCAGGGCGATGATGATCGCCGCCGTCTGCAGGGCGGTCAGTCCGCCGGTGATCAGCAGCGAGATGGCCAGGATGGCGGTGATGAGGACGAAGAAGGTGCGGATGCGCTTCTTCGGGTTGACCTGCCCGCCGGTGGCGATCATGCCCATCACGAGCGCGCCGGAGTCCGAGGACGTGATGAAGAAGATGGCGATCAGCAGGATTACGCCGACGGTCAGGATCGGGGTGCCCGGAACGTAGGAGAGCATGCTGAACAGGGCGCTGGAGGCACTGACGCTGCCGTCGTCCCCGATCAGGGTGCCGGTGCCGGTCAGCTCCACTGCGAGGGCCGTGCCGCCGAGGACACTGAACCAGAGCATACCGATAACGGTCGGCACCAGGATGACGCCGGCCACGAACTGCCGGACGGTCCGGCCCCGCGAAATCCGGGCAATGAAGATGCCGACGAAGGGGGCCCAGGAGATCCACCAGCCCCAGTAGAAGGAGGTCCAGGAGGCCTGCCAGGAGGCGCCGGCCTCGCCGGAGAAGGCATTGACGTTGAAGGACAAGGCCGCAAAGTTCTGGATGTAGGCGCCGATCGACTGCACGAATTCGCGCAGCAGGAACGTCGACGGACCGAGGAACAGCAGGTACACGACCAGCAGCCCGGCCAGGACGAGGTTGGTGCTGGACAGCCACTTCATGCCCTTGGTGAGACCGGAGAGCACGGAGAGCAGGACGAAGAAGGAAATCACAATGATGATGATGATTTCGGAGGTCCGGGTGGCCGGCATCAAGTTGATACTTTCGAGCCCGGCACTGATCTGCAGCACCCCGAGGCCGAGCGAAGTCGCCACGCCGAAGAGCGTGCCGACGAGTGCCACGACGTCAATGACGTTGCCCCAGGCGCCCTGGACGCGTTTGCCCAGGAGCGGCTCGAGCGCCCAGCGGATGGAGACCGGCCGTTTGCGCCGGTGGATGGCGTAGGCCAGGGCGAGGCCGATCACCACGTAGATGGACCAGGCGTGCACGCCCCAGTGCAGGAAGGTCTGGCTCAGGGCACTCTGGGCGAGCTCGGACGGCGTCCCGGTCACGCCGGGGCGCGGATTCGCGAAGTGGCTCAGCGGCTCGGTAACGCCGTAGAACACGAGGCCGATTCCCATGCCGGCTGCGAACAGCAGGGCGAACCACGCCATCAGCGAGAACTCGGGTTCGTCGTCGTCATGCCCGAGCTTGATATCGCCGAAGCGGCTGAAGCCCAGGTACAGGCTGAAGGCCACAAAGAAGCTCGTGATGAGGACGTAATACCAGTTGAACGAGTTGACGATGTTGGCCTGGATAGCGCCGAACATCGCCTCCGCGGCAGTTGGGGCGAGCAGTGCAAATGCCGCAAAAACGGTCACCAGCACTGCTGCGGGCCAGAAGACCCAGCGCTCGATTATTCTTGGGGTTTGTTTTTCAGACATCCTTCTAGGCTAGCCGCCAGTGTATTAAAGGCCTATACACAGGCAAGACTGTTAGGGTATTGCGCCCTTGACACGCCCGGGCAGGGGTTGACGCATGCAGCAGCTCTCCGCCGGCCCCTGGTGGGCGCCATGCCCCGGCTGAAGCGGCAGGGCGGGGATTACAGCCGGGCGCCGGTCGTCCGGCCGGATGTGCAGGCCAGAGGGGCAAAACGCGGAATCGTGGCCTTCGTCACGGCGGCCGGTTTTCCGCCCCCGACGGCGTTGAAAAGCCCGGTTCTCAGGCCGCGGGGTGTTTCATCGTGTCGGCCAGCAGGTCCACGAAGAGCCGGACGCGGGCCGTCTGCTTCTCATTGATCAGCAGGGCAAAGACGTTCCGGGCCAGCCGGATTTCCGGGACGTCCAGGACCACCACCCCCGCCGGCCGGTGCCGCAGGGCCAGCTCGGGAACCAGGGCCGCGCCCAGTCCCGCCGCGGCCATCTCCAGGCTGGCATGGAAGTCATCGCTGTAGGCCACCACCCGGGGGTGCAGGTTGCAGCTGGCGAACAGGCGCTCGATCACGGTGGCATCGGAGGTGCCCGGGTGGTGGACGATCCAAGGCATGTCGGAGAGGTGGTCTGCGGCCACCTTGGAATCGGTGCCGATGCCCCATGCCGCCGGCAGCACCACGCGGAAGTTGTCATCGGCGATCCACTGGCGGTCCAGGGTGTGCGGCCAGGCGAGACCCGACTGGCCCACCTGATACACGAGCGCCACGTCAATCTCCCCGCCGGTCCGCAGGCCCTGGATGGTCTGGGCGGGCTCGGCGACGGAGACCCGCAGATCGATTCCGAGTTTCTTCCAGGCCGGGTTCTGCAGGAGTTGGGGCAGGACGTAGGTCGCCAGGCTGGGGAAGATCCCGAGCCGCAGTTCCTGGCTCACGCCCTCCTGCGTGCGCGAGGCCGCGGCCAGGAGCGCTTCAATGTCGGTGAGCACCTTGGCGGCGTGCCGGGTCATGACTACGGCGGCCTCGGTGGGATGGATGCTGCGGGCCGACCGCTCGAAGAGGACTACCCCGGCGTCGCGTTCCAGGGCGGACATCTGCTGCGACACGGCCGACGCCGTGTAGCCGAGCCTGGCTGCGGCGGCCGTGAACGAGCCCAGCCGGAGTACCTCAACGAGGGTCCGCAAGTGGACGGGATTAATCAAAACGGCCCCTTCGCCAGGTCGGAATGGTGCCGCGCCGCCGAATGGCGGCGCGAAACCCGCTTCATTCTGGCATAGTGTGCCGCCAAGGCAGCCTCCGGCGGCCGGACGGAAATAGAACTCATCCGCAAACCCCGCGGTTTCGAATTGCACAGTAGAGAATGAACCAGGACGAGTCAGCAGGAGCAGAACAGTGTCGCAAGCAGCAGGGATTCCGGCGGGCCGGCGGATAGCCGTCATCGGCAGTGGCGTCGCGGGGCTGACCGCAGCCTATGTGCTGAACGGGCAGGACCGGGTAACCCTCTTCGAGGCAGACTCCCGGCTGGGCGGCCACGCCCACACCCACGACGTGCCCCAGTCCGATGGAACCACCCTCGCCGTGGACACCGGCTTCATCGTCCACAACGAACGGACCTACCCCACGCTGCTGCGGCTCTTCGCCGAACTCGGCATTGAAACCCAGGACTCGGAAATGAGCATGTCCGTCCGCTGCGACGGCTGCGGCCTCGAATACGCCGGCGCCCGGGCAGGCGCGCGGGGCATCATTCCCCGGCCATCGACCCTGCTGCGCGGCCGCTACCTGCTGATGCTGCTGGAAGTCATGCGCTTCCACCGCCGTGCCCGCGCGCTGATCGCGGCAGAAAAAACGACGGCGGGAGAAGCGGAGCAGACCCTGGGCGAGTTCCTGGCCCGGGAGAAATTCAGCAACTACTTCATCTCCCACTTCATGACGCCGGTGGTCAGCGCCGTCTGGTCCTGCGACCCCACGACCGCCCTGGCCTACCCCGCCCGGTACCTCTTCACGTTCCTGGGCCACCACGGCCTGCTCGGGGTCAAAGGATCACCCCAGTGGCGGACCGTGACCGGCGGTTCGCGCAGCTACGTCGACAAACTCGCCGCCACCCTGCCGGACGTCCGGCTCTCCAGCCCGGTGACCGGCGTCGTCCGCGGCGCCAACAGCGTCAACGTCACCACGGTGCACGGCACCGAAACGTTCGACGCCGTCGTGATCGCCACCCACCCGGAGCAGGCACTGCACATGCTCTCCGACGCCACACCCGCGGAGCAGCAAGCCCTGGCGGGGATGCCGTACTCGGTCAACCAGACGCTCTTCCACCGCGACGAAGCGGTGCTGCCCGCGGCCGCCAACGCGCAGGCCTCGTGGAACTACCGGCTGCCGTCCTGCGACGCCCGGCCGGACCGGGTCCTGGTCAGCTATGACATGACCCGGCTGCAGCGGCTGGAACCGGCCGGCGGCGGACGCTACATCGTCAGCCTCGGCGAGTCTGAGCTGATTGGCGAGGACACGGTCCTGGACCGGATGGTCTACGAACACCCGCAGTACACCCCGGAATCCCTCCAGGCCCAGGAACGGATCCTGGGGCTCGGCGACAGCCGCCTGGCCTTCGCCGGGGCTTACCACGGCTGGGGATTCCACGAGGACGGCGCCCTGTCCGGCGTCAAGGCCGCCGCACGGCTGGGCCGCAACTGGGACCGGGTGCCCGCCACGATCGGCACCGTAGACGTGGATCCGGATCTGGTCCCGGTGCCCGCGGAGGGCCCGTGAGCGCCCCGGCAGCGATTTACCGGACCTCAATCGCCCATGTCCGGCATACGCCGCTGAAAAACGCGTTCACCTACCGCAACTACAGCTGGTACGTGGACGTCGACCGGCTGCCCGCGCTGCCCCGCCTGCTGGCGCCGCTGGCCGGCTTCCACGCGGCAGACCACCTGGGCGATCCCGATGGCACCCTCCGGGGCAACGTGGAAGCCTTCCTCGCCACCCGGGGGATCGAGCTCGACGGCGGACGGATCACCATGCTGGCCAGCGCCCGCGTGCTCGGCTATGTCTTCAACCCGCTCTCCCTGTTCTGGTGCCACACCGCGGCGGGCGATCTGCGCTGTGTGATCGCCGAGGTGCACAACACCTACGGCGAGCGGCACTGCTACGTCCTCGAAACCGACGGCGCCGGCCGGGCCAGCATCCCGAAGGCCTTCTACGTCTCACCGTTCAACGACCTCCAGGGCGACTACCGGATGAAGCTGCCGGAGCCGGATGAACGGCTCGCCGTCTCGATCGTCCTCGAACGGGACGGGCAGAAGCCCTTCATCGCCACGATGGACGGCGAACGGCGCGCCGCCACCGCCCGGAACATCCTCGCCGCGGCGCTCGCGGTCCCGCTGGCGCCCTTGCTCGTGACCTTGCAGATCCACTGGCAGGGCATCAAACTGTGGGCACGCCGCCTGCCAGTTATCAAACGACCACACCACCCCTCACAGGAGGCAGTTCAGTGACATTGACAGAAGCGACCGGATCCGCCGCAGGGCGGGGACACGAGGCCGCCAAGGGCGCAGGCCTCGGCACCGTCCCCGGCACTGTCCCCACTGACGCTGTCTCCACTGACGCCCTCCCCGCGGGCAGCGTCCCCTACACGGTGCCGCCGGCGCCGGAGACCATCGACCCGGAGATCTGGCCCGGCATCGCCACGGTGCCGGCCGGCCTCAAGGCCAACCTGGCCGGCCGCACCGCGGCCGCCATCTTCAAGGCCGCCGTCCGCCGCCTGCCCATTGAGGTCCGCTACCCGGACGGGACCGTCCTGGGCAAAGCCATGCCCGCCGGTACCACCGTCCCGGTCATGACCATCAACGCACCCGATGCCTTCGCCGCCCGGCTGGGCGACGGGGGACTGATCGGCCTGGGCGAGTCCTACATGGCCGGAGACTGGGATGCGGAAAACCTCACCGCGGTGATGGAAGTCTTCGCCGCCAGGGTCGGCAACCTCGTGCCGGAGCCGTTGCAGAAGTTCCGCGCCCTGTACCTGCCGCGCACGCCGCGGAAGGAACGGAACACCGAGAAGAACACCCGCTCCAACATCTCCCGGCACTACGATCTCTCCAACGAGCTCTTCGCCTCGTTCCTGGACAGCACTATGACGTACTCCAGCGCGTTGTTCCCGGCCACCGGGGCAGCCCTGAAGAACGTCGACTGGGACTCACTGGCAGCAGCACAGCAGGCGAAGATCGACCGCCTCCTGGACAAGGCCGGCGTCACGAAGGGCACGCGGGTGCTCGAGATCGGCACCGGCTGGGGTGAGCTCGCCCTGCGCGCCGCCGAACGCGGCGCCACCGTCTACTCCGTGACCCTCTCCAGCGAACAGCAGGAACTGGCACGCCAGCGCGTGGCGGAGGCCGGGTACGCCGACGCCGTGACGATCGACCTCAAGGACTACCGCGCCGTCGAGGGCGAATTCGACGCCGTCGTCTCCGTGGAGATGATCGAAGCCGTGGGCTACGAGTACTGGGCCACGTACTTCCAGACGATCGAGCGCGTCCTCGCACCGGGCGGCAAGGTGGCCATCCAGGCCATCACGATTGCCCACGACCGCCTGCTCGCCACCCGCTCCAGCTACACGTGGGTGCACAAGTACATCTTCCCCGGCGGGGTGATCCCGTCCGTCCGGGCCATCGAGGAGATCACCGAAAAGCAGACCGGACTCCGCGTCCGCGAACGCCTCGCCATGGGCGACCACTACGCGCAGACGCTGCGGCTGTGGGAGGAACGCTTTATGGGCCGCGGCGACGAGGTCCGGGCCATGGGCTTCGACACGATCTTCCAGCGGATGTGGCTGTTCTACCTCTGCTACTCCCGTGCCGGGTTCGAGACCGGCTACCTCGACGTCCAGCAGATCGTGCTGGACAAGGCTCCGGCTGCCGGGTACCGCGGCAAGGGCACCAAGGCCTAACGCACGGGCACAGCAACGCACGCGTAGCAACGCACGCGTAGCTACGCACGCGGACATGGAAAACACTCGATGAGGCGGGCACCAGGGTGCCCGCCTTTGTCGTGGTGCAGGACACCACGCCGCCCCGGCGCGACACGCCGCTGCGACGCGACACGCGGGGCGGCTAATTGTGGCTAAGTACTCCACAGGGTGTGGATTTCGCGGCAGAAACTGCGCCAATCCGCGGCTTTTCCGGGCCCTTGCCTGTGGATTAAAAGTGTGTGGAATGACATACTTGTAATACATCATCTAGGGGTCCAAGCGGG
>JBFGBS010000055.1:0-8625 GCA_041567475.1 Arthrobacter sp. | reverse complement strand
TTTGGAACGGACGACGGCGGCCATTGCCTGCGCGATTTCGGCGGCGGGGCGCGGCGTGTCCACCGGGGTGTAGGCGATGCCGTAGCCGCCGCCGAGATCCAGTTCCGGCAGCACGATCGAGTACTTGGCCTGCATTGCGGCCAGGAAGTCGAGCAGCTTCACAGCGGCCAGGGCGAAGCCGTCGGGTTCGAAGATCTGCGAACCGATGTGGCAGTGCAGGCCCAGCAGCTCGATGCTGTCGTAGCCGGCGGCCGCGGCCACGGCTTCCTCCGCGGCGGAGAGTCCGGCCATCTCGGTGGAGTCTCCGGCCATGGACAGACCGAACTTCTGGTCCTCATGCGCGGTGGCGATGAACTCGTGGGTGTGGGCGTGGACCCCGGGGGTGAGCCGGAGCATCACCTTGGCGACGTCACCGCGTCCGGCGGCAATCGCGGCCACCCGGTCCAGCTCGGCCAGGCTGTCCACGACGATCCGGCCCAGGCCCATGTCCAGGGCGCGGTGGATCTCGGCGTCGGACTTGTTGTTGCCGTGCAGTGCCACGTCGGCGCCGGGAATGCCGGCCCGGGCCGCGACGGCGAGTTCTCCGCCGGAGGCGGTGTCGAGCCGGAGCCCTTCCTCCTCGACCCATCGGACGACGGAGGTGCACAGGAACGATTTTCCGGCGTAGTAGACGTCCACGCCGCCGCAAATGTCCGCGAACGCGTCATTGAAGGCGTCGCTGAATGCCCGTGCCCTGGCCCGGAAGTCCGTCTCGCTCATCACGAACAGCGGTGTGCCGTACTGGCGCTTGAGTTCGCTGACGGGGATCCCGTCGATGCTGAGCTCGCCGTCGTTGGTCCGTCCGACGCCGGCCGCCCACAGCGGTTCCTGGAGTTCGTTGAGGTCGGCAGGGACCTGCAGCCACTCCGGGGCCAGCGGCGAGGCCTGGGCGGGTGTGGTGTTCATGGAAGTCGCATTCATGGTTACATCCGTTCCGGCGCCGAGACGCCCAGCAGTTCCAGTCCGTTGGCGAGCACCTGGCTGGTGGCGTCGTTGAGCCACAGCCGGGTGCGGTTGAGGTCGGTGATGGCTTCCTCGCCCTGGGGCGCCACGCGGCAGGCGTCGTACCAGCGGTGGTAGGCGCCGGCAATGACTTCCAGGTGCCGGGCGACGCGGTGCGGTTCGCGCAGTTCCGCGGCCTTGGCCACGATCGAGGGGTAGCTGCCGAGATGGGACAGGAGTTCGTTCTCCGTCGGGTGATCCAGCAGGGCGGCCTCGAAGCTGTCCCTGCCGTCAACCCGGCGCTCCACCCCTGCGGCCACGGCGTTCCGGGCGGTGCCGCGGGAGCGGGCGTGCGCGTACTGGACGTAGAAGACCGGGTTCTCGTTGCTGTGCTTCTTGAGCAACTCCGGGTCCAGTGTCAGCGGCGAATCGGCGGGGAAGCGGGCCAGCGAGTAGCGCACCGCGTCCTTGCCGAGCCAGGAGATCAGGTCCTTGAGCTCGATGATGTTGCCGGCGCGTTTGGAGAGCTTGGCGCCGTTGACGGAGACCAGCTGTCCGATCAGGACCTCGATGTTGACCTCGGGGTCGTCGCCGGCCGCGGCGGCGATCGCCTTGAGCCGGTGGATGTAGCCGTGGTGGTCTGCGCCGAGGAGGTAGATCTTCTCCGTGTAGCCGCGGTCCTTCTTCGAGAGGTAGTAGGCGGCGTCTGCGGCGAAGTAGGTGGGCTCGCCGTTGGCGCGGATCATCACCCGGTCCTTGTCATCGCCGAAGTCCGTGGTGCGCAGCCAGACCGCACCGCCGTCGTCGTAGACGTGGCCCTGCTCGCGCAGCCGCGCGACGGCGTCGGCGATCGCACCGCCGTCGTGGAGTTCCTGTTCGGAGAAGTACACGTCGAAGGCGACGCCGAACTCCGCCAGCGTCTGCTTGATGTCGTGCAGCTGGGCCTTGTACGCCGCACCGCGGATCACCGGGAGCGCCGCGACGTCGGTGAGTTCGCGGATGTCCGGGTGGCGGGTCAGCACCTCGTGGCCGAGGTCCGCGATGTATCCGCCGGGATACCCGCCCTCGGGCACGTCCCGGCCGTGCATCCGGGCGAGGACGGAATGGGCGAAGACATTCATCTGTGACCCGGCGTCGTTGATGTAGTACTCGGCCGTGACGTCCGCCCCGGAGGCGCGCAGCACCCTGGCGATCGAGTCACCCAGTGCCGCCCAGCGGGTGTGGCCGATGTGCAGCGGCCCGGTGGGGTTGGCCGAGACGAACTCCATGTTGACCACGCGTCCGGCGAGCGCCGAGTTGGTGCCGTAGGCCGGGCCTGCCTCGACGATCGCGCGGGCCAGGGCGCCCGCCGCGGCAGCGTCCACGGTGATGTTGAGGAAGCCGGGTCCGGCGATGTCGACGGCCGAAACGCCGTCGATGGACTTCAGCCGGGCGCTCAGGACAGACGCCAGCTCCCGCGGGTTGCTGCCCGCCGCCTTCGCCAGCTGCAGGGCGATGTTGGTCGCCCAGTCGCCGTGGTCCCTGTTCTTCGGACGCTCGACGCGCACGGCGTCGGGGATGTCGGCAGCCGACAGGGCGATGTCGCCGCCGGCGACGGCGTCTTTCAGGCAGGCGGATATGGCGAGGGAGAGTTCTTCTGGGGTCACGGATCTAGCCTACCGGTGGGCCGGAGTGTGGCGGAATCTGGCGGCCTCCCCCGGACGGGGTGAACCGATACGCTGGTATTGGCGTTATAAGTGGTGTCACTGTCCGAAGTCCCCCGCCTGTCCGGTTGTCGCAACGAATCGAGTCGCCGCATGAATTCCGTATTCCGCAAGAGTGTCTTCGCCGGCCTGGCCGGCCTGTCCCTGGCCGGCAGCGCCGCCGGGTGCGCCCCGGCACAACCCCCGGCCGCGGAGGCCGATCCCGCCAGCCCGGCAACCACGGCTCCCGGTTCCGCCGCGGCCGGCAGCGGCTCTACCGCCTATAAAGACGGCACCTACAGCGCCGACGGCAACTACGTCTCCCCCAACGGCACTGAAACGGTGGGGGTGGAGCTGACCCTGGCCGACGGCACGGTGTCCGGCGTGCAGATCACGCCGCACCCGTCCAATCCCAACACCAAGAAATTCCAGGGCGAATTCGCCAGCGGGATCCAGGACCAGATCGTCGGGAAGAAACTGGACGCGATCAAGGTCTCGAAAGTGGCAGGGTCCTCGCTGACCAGCGGCGGCTTCAACGAGGCCGTAGCCAAGATCAAGACCCAGGCCTCGTAGCCGGACCGGGACAGGCGGCAAGGCAAGAGGAGACAACGTGCCGCACCCGGGCTGGGCGTCATTCACGTTCGACGGAATCGGAACCAGCTGGGAAATCTCGACACCGTCCCCGCTGTCCGCCGACGACCGCCGGCACGTGCTGGGCACGGTGGCCGGCTACGACGCCACCTGGTCCCGCTTCCGCACCGACTCGGTCGTAGCCGCGATCGCGCGCAGCCCGGGGCGCCATGACCTGCCCGCCGAGGCGACTGCATTGGGCCGGCTCTACGGCACCCTCTACCGGCTCACCGGCGGCGCCATGACACCACTGATCGGCGGCAGCCTGGTGCGGCTCGGCTACGACGCGCGGTACTCCCTGCGTGCGGCCGGCCCGCCGCTGCCCGCGCCGCGGTGGGAGGACGTGCTGCACTGGCAGGGATCCGTGGTGAAAACCGCGGCTCCGGTCACCCTCGACGTCGGTGCCGCCGGCAAAGGGCAACTGGCGGATTTGCTCTCCGCCGGGCTGCTGGCCCGCGGTCATGCCAGGCACTTCGTCGATGCCAGCGGAGACCTCTTCAACTCAGGACCGGAACCCGTGAAGGTCGCGCTGGAACACCCGTCGGACCCCGGCCAGGCCATCGGCACCGTGAGGTTGGGCCCGGGCGCCCTGTGCGCCTCGGCGGCCAACCGGCGGGCCTGGGGCGACGACCTCCACCATGTCCTCAACGGCACCACGGGTGCGCCCGCCCGGACTGTCGTTGCCAGCTGGGCAATGGCGGGAACGGCGATGGTGGCCGATGCGCTCGCGACGGCACTCTTTTTTGTCGAAGGCGCCAGGCTGGCGCGCGAGTTCGATTTCGCCTGGCTCACCGTGTATTCGAACGGACATGCGGAATTCTCCGCCGATTTCGAGGGGACACTCTTTTCATGACACTACGTTCGTCGGTTCCGGCAGCCGCCCGGCTGGACACGGCCGTGGGCCGGTTCACCATGTACCGGCTGGTTCTCCTGGTTCTCGCGGTCCTTGCCGCTTACAGCCTGCTGCTGGACCTCCTCGGCTGGCTCACGTTCGGGCTGCCGGAGCTGCTCGCCCACCTGGTTCTCTGTCTTGGCCTGACCTATGCCGCCAACCGGGCACTGGCGGCCCTCTTCCATGTTCGCCCGCACACCGAATCCTCGCTCATCACGGGCCTGCTGCTGTATTTCCTCTTCTGGCCCACCCAGCTCACCGGCGGAGTGCGGCTGCTGGACCTCGCGGGTGTGGCCCTGGCCTGCGTCCTGGCGTCAGCCTCGAAGTACGCCTTGGCCTGGCGCGGCCGGCACATTTTCAATCCGGCGGCGGCCGGCGCGTTTTTGGCCGGACTGACCGGGCTCAACATCGCCACCTGGTGGGCGGCGACGCCGGCCATGCTCTGGCTCGTCCTGCCAGGGGCGCTCCTGGTCCTTTACCGGGTCCGCAAACTGCAGATGGCCGCGGTGTTCACGCTGGTCGCCGGGGGCATTGTGACGTTCGAATTGCTCCGAGCGGGCCTGGATACCGGCGCGGCCCTGTGGCAGGCCATCGCCCAACGTCCCATCCTGTTCTTCGTCGGGTTCATGCTCACCGAGCCGTTGACGCTGCCGCCGCGGCGCTGGCAGCAGCTGGCGCTCGCCGTCGTCGTCGGGCTGCTCTTCGCGGTGCCGTTCAATCTCGGGTTCGCCGCGAACTCCCCTGAGCTGGCGCTGCTGGCCGGGAACCTGCTGGCGTTTGCCGCCGGGCAGCGCGGTGGCATCCGGCTCCGCTTTGCGGGCTCGCGGCCATTAACGCCGACGACGACGGAGTTCCGCTTCCGCCCGGAGCGCCCGCTCCGGTACGCGGCCGGGCAGTATCTGGAACTGCACCTGCCGCACTCCGGGGCCGACGGGAAGGGCCAGCGGCGGGTCTTCAGCCTGACCAGCGCGCCGGGCTCACCCGAGCTGAGCCTCGGGGTGGGCACCGCCGCGCCGCTGTCCTCCGCGAAACGTGCGCTGCTGGCCCTCGAACCCGGCGAGGAACTGACCGGAACGGCCGTGGGCGGCGACTTTATCCTGCCCGGGAACCGGCAGGCCCCGGTGCTCTTGATCGCCGCCGGCATCGGCATCACGCCCTACCTGGCCCAGCTCGGTGCCGGTGCCGCCCGGGAGCGGGACGTGGTCCTGTTGTATCTGGCCCGGAGCGCCGACGAGCTGGCCTACGCGGAGGAGCTGGAACGCTCCGGCGCCCGGGTCATCATCCGGCTCGCCGACGGCTCCGCCCCGCCCGGCTTCGCGCAGGATGCCGGCAACGCCAGGCTCGACGCAGGGCGGCTCCGTGAACTCGTGCCGGATATTGCCGCCCGCGATGTCTACGTGTCCGGTTCGCCGGCGAGTGTGCGGTCGCTGAGGTCCGCGGCCCGGGGTGCCGGCGCCCGCCGGGTCCACGTTGACTCGTTCGCGGGCTACTGACCGGCCCGCCGCGACACTCCGCACGCACCGATTTTCGCGTGCGGGCCACGTTCCTGCTAAGCTCTAGGACGTCCCGCCGGTCACGGCAGGATCCCTGACTGCCCTCGTAGCTCAGGGGATAGAGCGTCTGCCTCCGGAGCAGAAGGTCGTAGGTTCGAATCCTA
Organism: Arthrobacter sp.; assembly: GCA_041567475.1. Classification (GTDB taxonomy): domain Bacteria; phylum Actinomycetota; class Actinomycetes; order Actinomycetales; family Micrococcaceae; genus Arthrobacter. The sequence continues at coordinate 2,783 of JBFGBS010000055.1, read as the reverse complement.
TCGAGGGCACCACCGAGAAAACCCGCCGTTTCATCGAAACGGCGGGTTTTTGCGTTAAGGCAGCAGGGCCGCGGGGCCGAACTCCACCCCGCCGGGACCGGGTCACGCCAATTGTCGGCGCCCGGACGTAGGCTGTTCGCACCGGCAGCGGGATCCGGCAGCCGCCCGCAGGGTTGCGCGGCATCCAGGAACCCGCAGAAGCGAAAAGGGGTCTCGCATGTTCTGTTCCATCATTCCGCCGTACCTGCTCCGCCGCGTCGCGTCGCTGCGCGAACCCGGGCTCAACGAGGCTGCGGAGGCCGCACGGAAGGCTCTGCGGCATGCGCACACGTTCCACGAAACCCGGGAGCAGCCGGCCCCCGGCACGCCCGCCGCTCCCCCGGGCCTGCGCGGGCACACGCCGGGCCCGCCGGAACGGACCATCTACGACGCCGCGTTCACCGAGGAACTCCCGGGCACCGTGGTCAGGAAAGAGGGGTCGCCGCCAACCGGTGATCCTGCCGCCGACGAAGCCTACGAGGGTCTGGGGCACACCCACCGGCTGTACACGGACGCCTTCGGTCGCGACTCCATCGACGGCCGCGGGCTGCCGCTCCTGGCCACCGTGCACTACGGCGAGCGCTATGACAACGCGTTCTGGGACGGCCGGCAGATGGTCTTCGGGGACGGGGACGGGCAGATCTTCGAGCGCTTCACGAAGTCCCTGAGCGTGATCGGCCACGAGCTGGCGCACGGGGTGACGCAGTACTCGGCCGGGCTTGTCTACCGGTACCAGGCCGGCGCCCTGAACGAATCGATGTCCGATGTGTTCGGCGCCCTGGTGGAGCAGTACGCGAAACAGCAGTCCACCGCCGAGGCGAGCTGGCTGATCGGGGAAGGCCTCTTCACGGATCAGGTCCAGGGGTCCGCCCTGCGGTCCATGAAGGCGCCAGGAACCGCCTACGACGATGACATCCTCGGCAAGGACCCGCAGCCCGACTCGATGGACTCCTATATCCGGACCAGCGCGGACAACGGCGGGGTGCACCTGAACTCGGGCATTCCGAACCGGGCCTTCTGCCTCGTGGCGATCGCGCTGGGGGGCAATGCCTGGGACGCGCCGGCACAGATCTGGTACGAGACCCTGACCGGCGGGTCCCTCTCGCCCAAGGCCACCTTCAGGACGTTCGCCCGGGCCACGGTCGGCACCGCCAAGGAACGCTTCGGAACGGACACGAAAGAGCATGACGCGGTGCGGTCCGCGTGGGAAACTGTGAAGGTAAGGCTCTAACCCGTCCCACGGACCGCTGTCTCGTGCAGATGGCTGTCCCGTAACGATCGCAGTCCCATGAATCTACTGCCCAACGAAGATCACAGCCTGCTGAAAATCACAGTGGAGCGCAGCGGCGGCTTTGCCGGCATCAAACGGATCTGGACCGCCGAGGCGGCGACTCCGGACGAAGTGGAGCGCTGGCAGCCGGTCGTCGAGGCGTGCCCGTGGGACTCCGTTCCGGCGCGGGGCCAACGCAGCGACGGCGGCCAGCCGGACCGTTTCACCTACAACATCCGGGCCGGGCAGCACCGGGCGACGGTGCCGGAGCAGGCCCTGACCGGTCCGTGGCGGGCCCTCGTGGACCTCACCCGGGAGGCCGCAGAAGCTTCGATGCCGCCGCGAAGCCGGCGTTCCCCGCCCGGCTAGACCGCGGCGAGCTGTCCCCGGAAGGTGCGCCGGTAGCCTTGCGGACTGATGGCGAGCGCCTTCATGAAGTGGTGCCGCAGCAGGACCGAATGGCCGAAGCCGGCAGCCCGGGCCACCTCGTCGATGCTGAGGTCCGTGGTTTCCAGGAGCTCCTGCGCCCGCAGCACCCGCTGGGCATTGAGCCAGGCCGCAGGCGTCGCCCCCGTCTCTGCCCGGAACCGGCGGGCAAAGGTGCGCGGGGACATGTGGACCCGTGCGGCGAGCTCGTTGACGGAATGCTCCTCCTGCAGGTGGCGGACCATCCACTCCAGCAGCCGTTCCATGGGTTCGGATCCGCAGGCCGGGATCGGCCGGTCGATGTACTGGGCCTGACCGCCGTCACGGTGCGGCGGAACCACCATGTCGCGCGCGATCCCGGCGGCAACTTTGGCGCCGAACTCGACCCGGATCAGGTGCAGGCAGGCATCGATCCCGGCGGCTGTCCCGGCGCTCGTAATGACCCGGCCGTCCTGGACATAGAGCACGTTCTCGTCCACAATCGCCGCCGGGTACTGCGCTGCCAGCAACCCGGAAAAATGCCAGTGCGTCGTGCAGCGCCGGCCGTCGAGCAGTCCGGCCCTGGCCAGCGCGAAGGCGCCGGAACAAATCGACATCACCCAGGCGCCACGCCGGTGGGCTGCCCGCAAGGCATCCAGCACCGGTTCCGGGATGTCCTGGCCGTCGTCATCGCCGAACGGGGCCATGATGACGAGGTCGGCGTCGGCCGTGGCCTCCAGGCCGCGGTCCACCTGCAGGGACACTCCGCCCTTGAGCCTGACCGTGCCCGGAACCACCGTGCACACGCGGAAGTCGAAGCGCGGCAGTCCCGGCTCCCGGGCAGATCGGTCCAGCCCGAACACCTCGGCGGCGACCCCGAATTCAAAGGCCGCCAGCGGTTCCAGCACGATGACGGCAACGGATTTGATCATGATCCAATTATGGCAGAAATTCGACGGTTTTGGTCATTACTGCCACTTTTCTGCCGGTCCCGGACGGCGAACCATGGAGGTATGGAACTCCTCGGAATAGCCGTCTTTATCCTCATCATCAGCGCACTCTCCGCCAC
>JBFGBS010000054.1:0-8688 GCA_041567475.1 Arthrobacter sp. | reverse complement strand
TCCAGCAGCCCCTCACAGCTCATCACCGGTCCGGGGGCGGCGGGAGTGCCGAGCACGAGCACACCGCTCGAGACCACCCAGGCTTCCAACAAGGCCCCGGTCTACTGGATCGGCCGAAGCAACGACAACGTGTTCCTGTACCGCGAGTTCCGGGATGTGTCCGAGCAGGAGAATCCGGTCACCCGGGCGCTCCGGGTCATGATGTCCGAGAAGCCGCTTGACCCGGACTTCTTCAGCCCGTGGCAGAATCCGAAGAAGCTGGCCACCTCGGTGTCCGGCAAGAACGTGATCACGGTCGATGTCTCCCCCGATGCGTTCAACAGCAACGTCGATGCGGAGACGGCCGAACGCGCCATCCAGCAGCTGGTTTATACCGCGACGGCCGCGGCCGCCAGTTCGGGCCTGATTGACTCCGGCCAGCAGATCCAGGTCGTGATGCTCGTTGACGGCCGCACCGACTATGTGGCGTTCAACTATGTCCGGCTGGGTTCGCCGACCTCGCGGGCCGCGGGCATGGCGGCCCCGGTGTGGATCGTCAGTCCGCAGGAAGGCGCCGCCATGGTGGAGGGGCCGGTCACGATCAGCGGCCGGAGCACGATCCCCGGCGGAAAGATCCACTGGGAAATCCTGCGCGTCGACGACGAGAAGACCAAGACCCCGTACCTGAACGGCAACGCCGTGGCCTCCGCCGATCCGCTGGCCCCCGGGACGTTCGACCTCTCCCTGAGCCTGGGCCCCGGCTCCTACGAGGTCCGGGTCTCACAGATCGATGCGGACAATACCGTCGGCCGGTACACGGACACCCGCGGCTTCACCGTCTCCTAGGCCTGCCGGCCGGACCCGGCACAGCCGGGCTGTGCCCGTGGCCCGGCCCCGTCGGCTCACGCCCGGGCAGTGTCCTACCAGCGGCCAAGAACATCACTGGCCAGCACTGTCGCGGCCGGACCCGCCGTGGAGGACCGCAGCACGTGGTGGCCGAGCAGTGCGGTGACGGCTCCGGCGCCGCAGAGCCGCGTGACCTCCCGCGGGCTGATCCCGCCTTCGGGGCCCACAATCAGCAGGATCTCACGGTCCCGCTCCGATGATCCGCCGGCCGGCTGCCCGGAATCGCGCCATGACTCCAACACCTGCCGCAGCGGACGCACCGCGTCCTCGTGCAGAATGACGGCGAGGTCCGCGGCGGCCACGGCGGACTGCAGACCGGCAGAGTCGACGGCGGCGCGGACCTCGGGGATCCATGCGCGGCGGGCCTGCTTGGCGGCCGCGGTCACGACGGACTGCCATTTGGCGTGGGCCTTCGCCGCCCGCTCGGGTTTCCAGCGGACGATGGAACGTTCGGCCTGCCAGGGGATGACCGCATCAATGCCGAGCTCGGTCGCGGTTTCCGCACCGAGCTCATCCCGGTCGCCCTTGGCCAGGGCCTGGACCAGGACGAGCCGGATCCCGGGCCGGGGTTCAACGGCAAGCTCCAGGCATTCGACGATGAGCTCCCCGGGGCTGGCGGCGAGCACTGTGCCGGTGAGCCGTTTCCCGGCCCCGTCCGCAATGTCGACGCCCTCCCCCGCACCCAGGCGTTTTACCGTTACGGCGTGGCGTGCCTCCGAGCCGTCCAGGACGAAGCTCGCTCCGGGAACCTGCTGGTCCAAGGTCCCCGGAGCGGTGAAGAAGACCGGATTGCTCACTGCTACAGGTTACCGAGCCGGTCGCGCAGCTTGGCGAAGACTCCGCCGCTGGCTGCCAGCTTCCCCTCCGTGAACTGTTCGCCGCGCAGCTTGGCCAGCTGCCGCAGGAGGTCTTCCTGGGCCGCGTCGAGCCTGCCCGGGGTGTCCACCTGCAGGTGGACTTTGAGGTCGCCGCGGCCGTAGCCACGCAGGTGGGTGACGCCGAGTCCGCGCAGGGTGATGATTTCGCCCGACTGGGTCCCGGCCTTGACGTCGATCTCCTGCTGGCCGTCGAAGGTATCCAGGGTCAGTTCGGTGCCGAGCGCCGCGGCCGTCATGGGAATGTTCAGGCTGGCGTGCAGGTCGTCGCCGTCGCGGACGTAGGTGGCATCCGCGTTGACCCTGATTTCGACGTAGAGGTCCCCGGACGGGCCACCGGCCGGGCCTGCCTCGCCCTGGCCGGACAGCTGGATGCGGGTGCCGGTGGCGACACCGGCGGGGACCTTCACCGTCAGGGACCGGCGGCTGCGGATCCGGCCCTGACCGGCACACTCGTTGCACGGGTCCTTGATGACCGTGCCGAAGCCCTCGCAGGAGCCGCAGGGCGCCGTCGTCATGACCTGGCCGAGGATGGAGCGGACGGCCCGCTGGACCTGGCCGCTGCCGCCGCAGATGTCACAGCGTTCCGGGTGGCTGCCGGGGCGGCAGCAGGAACCGTCGCAGGTGGGGCAGGTGACGGCGGTGTCGACTTCGATTTTCTTGTTCACGCCGAAAACGGCATCGCGGAGGTCGATCCGCACGCTGATCAGGGCGTCCTGGCCGCGGCGGACCCGCGACGCCGGACCGGCCTGTCCGCCGCCGGCGCCGAAGAAGGTCTCAAAGATGTCCTGGAACGCGAAGCCCTGGCCGGAGTAGCTGCCGCCGCCGAAGCCGTTGTCGGTGCCGTTCTCATTCCCGGTGGTGTCGTAGACCCGGCGCTTCTGCGGATCGGAGAGGACCTCGTAGGCGTGGGTTACGGCCTTGAACCGGTCCGAAGCGTCCGGTCCCGGGTTGACATCCGGGTGCAGGGTCCGCGCCAGTTTGCGGTACGCCTTCTTGATCTCTTCGCCCGTCGCTTCGCGGGAGACTCCAAGAACGTCATAGTGGCTGCTCAAAATTCGTTTCTCTTCCTTCTTGTACTGCCGTTGTTGCCTTGCCGTGCGGGCGCGGGGCCCGGTGGGCAAGAAGTCAGGATGCGGATCTGGGATCCGCGGGGTGGGCGGCTGTCAACAAATCCTCAGGGGCCCAGGATCCGGGACAGGTACCGTGCCACTGCACGGACCGCGGCCATGGTGGTGGGGTAGTCCATCCGGGTGGGGCCCAGCACGCCGACCTTGGCGGTCGCGTCGGGTCCGTACCCGGTTGCCACAACGGACGCTTCCGCGAGACCGTCGTAGGGGTTTTCGCGGCCGATGCTCACGGTCACGCCGCGAGGGTCCTCCGCCATGTCGCTAAGCAGGCGCAGCATCACCACCTGCTCTTCGAGCGCCTCCAGGACGGGGCCGATGCTGAGCGGAAAGTCCACGTTGGAACGGGCCAGGTTGGCGGTGCCGGCCATCACCATACGTTCTTCGCGTCCGCTTAGCGCCAGTGCTTCCAGGCCGCGGGCCAGGGCCTTGGCAGCCCCGCGCCGGGCCGGCGGGCAGCTGGCGACGACGGCCTGCATGCTTTGCGCCAGCAGGCTCAGCGGCGTCCCGGCCAAGCTGGCCAGGAACCTGTTCCGCAGCTCGGACAGCGCCTCGTCCCCAAGGTCCTCCCCGGCGTCGATGACCCGCTGTTCCACCTTGCCGGTATCGGCAATGAGGACCACGAGCACCTTTCGGGGCGCCAGCAGCACGAATTCAACGTGGCGGACCTTGGCCCGGCTCAGCAGCGGGTACTGCACCACCGCGACCTGGTTCGTCAGCTGGGCCAGCAGCCGTACCGTCCGCTCAAGGACGTCGTCGAGGTCTTCGGAACCCTCAAGCAGCGCCTGGATGGCGCGGCGTTCGGCCGGGGACAACGGCTTAACGGCGGAAATCTGGTCAACGAACAGCCGGTAGCCCTTGTCGGTCGGGATCCGGCCCGCGCTCGTGTGCGGAGCGGCGATGAGGCCTTCGTCCTCCAGCGCCGCCATGTCGTTGCGGATGGTGGCACTCGAAACGCCCAGATGGTGGCGCTCGACAAGGGCCTTGGACCCGACGGGCTCGCGGGAATGGACGTAGTCCTCCACGATGGCGCGCAGCACTTCGAGTTTGCGCGGTTCACTCATGCTCTGCCTCCCATCCAAATGCGACACCTGTTGCTCCACGGGCACCCGGCACCGGACCGCTGCCACCGGATCGGCGGTCACGGTTTAGCACTCGGCATGCCCAAGTGCTAACCAGTCTAATATGAGTCGCCGCGTTGTTAGCATTGGATTCGCTCCGGGCATTGCCGGAGCATCTGATTCCGGATCACCGGCAGCCATCGTTTCCGAGTGCAAAGCAGCGTGTATAGAGATGTCGTTCCAGAACTGGGGACCCCAGGACCTGTCCGCACCGGCCCCCAGCCGGCTCCCGGAGGTGCCGGCACAGCGCGGCATGGTGCTGGAGGAAGTGCAGTCCGGCTGGGTCGGCGCCGTGACCCGGATTGAAAAGTCCGGCGGCATGCATGTCGTGGCGCTCGAAGACCGGCGTGGGAAATCGCGCTCCTTCCGGCTGGGATTCGGTTTCCTGTTGGAGGGTCAGCCGATCCGGCTCCTGCCGCCGGCTCCGCGCAGCCCCGCCCCGCCCGCAGCACGGACAGCCTCCGGGTCGGTGCGGGTGGCGGGACAGCGGGCCCAGGTGGCGAAGGCCAGCCGGATCTGGGTGGAAGGCAAGCACGACGCCGAACTCGTCGAAAAAGTCTGGGGCGACGACCTCCGGGTGGAAGGCATTGTCGTGGAGCCGCTGCACGGCATCGACGACCTCGCCGGCGCCGTGACAGCCTTCCGTCCGGGCCCCGGCCGCAGGCTCGGTGTCCTGGTGGACCACCTGGTGCCGAATTCGAAGGAATCGCGGATCGCCGAGGCCGTGATGGCGTCCCCGGGTGCCGCGGGCAACGTCCTGATCGTAGGGCATCCGTACGTGGATGTGTGGCAGGCGATCCGGCCCGCTGTCCTTGGCATCGAACAGTGGCCGGTGGTTCCGCGCGGCATCGACTGGAAGACCGGTATCCTGACGGCGTTCGGCTGGCCGCACAGCACAAAGGAAGACATCGGGCTGGGCTGGCAGAAGCTCCTGGGGGCCGTCCGCAGCTACGCCGATCTTGAGGCGTCCCTGCTGGGCCGGGTCGAAGAAGTCATCGATTTCCTGACCGTGGAGTAGCCGTGCGCCGCACGGGTCCCGGGCGCCGAGCTTCACTTCCCTCTCCGACAACGTATTCTTGGAAGCGTGGCCGTACGTTGTGTGCGGCCCGGGCACTTCCAGGCAGCAACGTATCACCGCAATCCAAAGGACTTCACCGTGGCAAATAACGAACACATGGGCGACCCGGCCGGCCATGGCCAGCACCCGTACCATGGCGTTCCCGCAAATGCCCTGCCGCTGACCGCCAGCGAGGACCGGCAGTGGGCCACGCTGGCCCACTTCGGCGGCATCCTGGGTTGCGTCCCGTCCCTGCTGGTGTACCTGATCTTCAAGGACCGCGGACCCTTCACCGCCCAGGAGTCCAAGGAAGCGCTGAACTTCACGCTCCCGCCGACGATTGCCGCGCTCGTGGCCAATCTGCTCGTTTTTGTCCCCGTCGTCGGGAACCTGTTCGCCATCCTTGCCACGGTGATCTGGATTGCCTTGACCTGTTTCTCGGTCGCGGCAGGCATCCACGTCAACCGGGGCCAGCCGCACCGGTACGAATTTAACCTGCGCTGGATCAAGTAGCCGCACCCGGGCCGGCGCTGCTGCCCGGGTCCGGCAGCCGCGCGTCCGGCTGGTGCCTGTCCGGCAGTTGCTAGTCCGGCAGTTGCTAGTCCGGCAGCAGCCGGCGGACGACGGCGTCGGCCAGGAGCCTGCCCTTGAGCGTGAGCACAAGGCGGCCCCGGAAGGCCAGGGCCGGGTCCACGAGTTCGTCGGCAATCAACCCGGCGACGGCATGCCGCCCGGTCTCGCCCAGGCCCGCGAGGTCAATCCCTGCGGCCAGTCGGGCCTCCAGCATCACGCGCTCCACATCGCGGGTCGCCGCGTCGAGGGTTTCCCGTCCTGCCGCCGGTGATGCGCCCGATGCGAGCCGTCCGGCGTAGGCCGTGGGGTGTTTGACGTTCCACCAGCGGACGCCGCCCACGTGGGAGTGCGCGCCGGGGCCGATGCCCCACCAGTCATCACCGCGCCAGTAGGCGATGTTGTGCCGGCATACGGCCTCCGGGGTCCTGGCCCAGTTGCTGACTTCGTACCAGCCAAGCCCTGCCGCGGAGATGAGCCTGTCGGCGAGTTCATATTTGGCCGCATGGTCGTCGTCGTCAATGCCGGGCACCTCACCGCGGCGGATCTGCGCGGCGAGTTTGGTGCCGTCCTCCACGATGAGCGCGTAGGCGCTGATATGGTCCGGGCCGTAGGACAGCGCAGTCTCCAACGAATGGCGCCAATCGGCCAGCGACTCCCCCGGTGTCCCGTAGATCAGGTCCAGGCTCACGGCGAGTCCCGCATCGCGGGCCCATTGGACGACCTGGGGTACGCGGCTGGGGGTATGGGTGCGGTCCAGGACTTTGAGGACGTGCGGGACCGCGGACTGCATCCCGAAGGAAACCCGGGTGAAACCGGCATCGGCCAGCAGCTGCAGCGATTCGGGGGTCACTGAATCGGGGTTGGCTTCCGTGGTCACCTCGGCGCCGGGTTCCAGCCCCCAGGTTGCGACGGCGGCGGTCAGGATGCGGGCCAGGTCTTCTGCGGGCAGCAGGGTGGGTGTTCCCCCGCCGAAGAAGACGGTGCTCAGCGGCCGCTCCGGCAACCCGGAACCGGCCAGGACCTTGGCCGCCAGGGCAACTTCGGAAACGGCTGTGCTGGCGTAGGCGTCCTGGGACGCGCCGCCGCCGAGCTCCGTGGCCGTGTAGGTGTTGAAGTCGCAGTAGCCGCAGCGGACCGCGCAGAACGGGATGTGGACATAGAGCCCGAACGCACGCCCGGCGGCGCCGTCGACCGCCTGGGCGGGCAATAGCCCGTCAGCCGGGGCGGGGTCGCCGAGGGGAAGGACGCTAGGCACGGGTCCGGCCCGCCCCTGATCCGGGTGCTGCTTTCACTCCCACGGCTACTTCTTGGCCTTGTCCTTGGACTCATCGGTGGTCAGGGCAGCAATAAACGCTTCCTGCGGCACTTCGACGCGGCCCACCATCTTCATCCGCTTCTTGCCTTCCTTCTGCTTTTCGAGCAGTTTGCGCTTTCGCGTGATGTCACCGCCGTAGCACTTGGCCAGGACGTCCTTGCGGATGGCGCGGATGCTTTCCCTGGCAATGATCCTTGACCCGATGGCGGCCTGGATCGGGACCTCGAACTGCTGGCGCGGAATGAGTTCGCGGAGCTTGCCGGTCATCATGACCCCGTAGGCGTAAGCCTTGTCACGGTGCGTGATGGCGCTGAAGGCATCCACCTGCTCGCCCTGGAGCATGATGTCCACCTTGACGAGGTCGGCCACCTGTTCGCCGTCGGCCTTCCAGTCCAGCGAGCCGTAGCCGCGGGTCTTCGACTTGAGGATGTCGAAGAAGTCGAAGACGATTTCGGCCAGCGGCAGGCGGTAGCGGATCTCCACGCGGTCCTCGGACAGATAGTCCATGCCGCCCATCACGCCGCGCCGGCTTTGGCACAGCTCCATGATGGCGCCGACAAACTCGTTCGGCGCAAGGATGGTGGCGGACACCATCGGCTCGCGGACTTCGGCGATCTTGCCGGTGGGATATTCGCTGGGGTTCGTGACGTGGACAACCCTCTTGTCCTCGAGCGTCACCTCGTACTCCACGTTCGGGGCCGTGGAAATCAGGTCCAGCTTGTACTCGCGTTCGAGCCGCTCTCGCGTGATTTCCAGGTGCAGCAGGCCCAGGAATCCCACCCGGAAGCCGAACCCCAGGGCCGCGGACGTCTCAGGCTCGTACACCAGGGCGGCGTCATTGAGCATCAGCTTCTCCAGCGCATCGCGGAGCACGGGATAGTCCGTACCGTCCAGCGGATACAGGCCCGAGAACACCATGGGCTTGGCATCGGCATAGCCGGGGAGCGACGCGGCAGCCGGCTTCGCCAGGTTCGTGACGGTGTCTCCGACCTTGGACAGGCGGACATCCTTCACCCCGGTGATCAGGTAGCCCACTTCGCCGACGCCGAGGCCCTTGGAAGGGGTGGGTTCCGGGGAACTGACCCCGATTTCCAGCAGTTCGTGGGTGGCCCGGGTGGACATCATCTGGATGCGTTCGCGGGGGTGCAGCATGCCGTCAACGACGCGGACGTAGGTGACCACACCGCGGTACGTGTCATACACGGAGTCGAAGATCATGGCGCGTGCCGGCGCGTTGGGGTCTCCCACGGGGGCGGGCAGATCCCGGACGATCTTATCGAGCAGGACCTCGACGCCCATGCCGGTTTTTCCGGAGACACGGAGGACGTCCTCGGGCTCGCCGCCGATCAGGCTGGCAAGTTCGGCGGCGTACTTCTCCGGCTGCGCCGCGGGGAGGTCGATCTTGTTCAGGACCGGGATGATCGTCAGGTTGTTTTCCATCGCCAGGTAGAGGTTGGCGAGGGTCTGCGCCTCAATGCCCTGTGCCGCGTCAACCAGCAGGATCGCGCCTTCGCAGGCTGCCAGCGACCGGGAAACCTCATACGTGAAGTCGACGTGCCCGGGAGTATCAATCATGTTCAGGGCGTAGCTGACTCCGTCGAGCTCCCACGGCATGCGAACGGCCTGGGACTTGATGGTGATGCCGCGTTCGCGCTCAATGTCCATCCGGTCCAGGTACTGGGCCTTCATGTCACGGGACTGGACGACGCCGGTGTATTGAAGCATCCGGTCGGCC
>JBFGBS010000053.1:0-8710 GCA_041567475.1 Arthrobacter sp. | reverse complement strand
CCTACAAGGGCGTTTTCGACGCTTTCCCCGGGAAGAAGGTGGTCCTGCGGACCCTCGACGCCGGCGCCGACAAGCCGCTGCCGTTCCTCACCGACGCCTCCGAACCCAACCCCGCCCTCGGCGGGCGCGGCTACCGCACCGACACCACTACCCCCGGGGTGCTCGAACGCCAGCTGCAGGCCATCGCCCTGGCCGAGCAGGCTTCCGAGGCCGATGTCTGGGTTATGGCGCCGATGATTTCCACCGCGGAGGAGGCTGCCCGTTTCGCCGTGATGTGCGCCGACGCCGGCATCAAGACCCCCGGCGTCATGGTGGAGGTCCCCTCGGCCGCCCTGACCGCGGAGGCCATCCTGCGGGAAGTGGGCTTCGCCAGCCTCGGCACTAACGATCTCACCCAGTACGCCATGGCCGCCGACCGCCAGCTCGGCCCGCTTGCGGCACTGAACTCGCCGTGGCAGCCTGCCGTGCTCCGCCTCGTGGGCCTCACGGTTGAAGGCTCAGCAGCCGAGGGCCACAACAAGCCGGTCGGCGTTTGCGGCGAAGCCGCCGCAGATCCGGCTCTCGCGGTTGTCCTCACCGGCCTGGGTGTCACCACCCTGTCCATGACGGCCCGGTCGATTGCGGCCGTGGCGGCAGTGCTGAAGACCGTGACCCTGGAGGAGGCGCAGGAGCTGGCCAAGCTGGCCTTGTCCGCTCCCAGCGCCACCGAAGCACGCGCCCTGGTGCGGGCCAAGCTGCCGATCCTTGAGGAGCTTGGCCTGTGAGCGCCCGCTTCGCCGCAGGCCGAAGGGCAGCGCTCCGCTAGAATGCACCCATGAGCCTCATAGGACCCCGGGTGACGGCCGGCCTGCCGGACGACGACGCGCAAAAGCTCCGGTATGCCCTCGGCGGCAGCAGTGACATCACCGTCTTCGTTGACGGCACGGTGCACCGGCTGCCGCCGCAGGCCAGGGACGCCGTCGTCGATCTGCTGGCCCGGTTCAGCCGGGGGGAGGCGGTCACGGTCAGCAGCGTCGAGGAAATGCTGACCACGTCCCGCGCAGCCGAGCTGGCGGGGATCTCACACACCTACCTGCGGAACCTCACGGACCGGGGCGAGATCCCGGTCGAGTACCGCGGCACGCACCGCCGGATCCGGCTCGCCGACATCATGGCGTGGCTGGCGACGCAGAAGAAGAACAATACTGCGGATGCCGGCGCGGTACATCTGGATGACGATGCTCCGGGTCCTTCGTGAAGCCGTGATAAGGATCAAGCAACGATCACGGCCGGGCACGGAAACGCGACCGCGCCGGGCGTTAGGCTTGAATTGTGGGTAATTTCAGGGGATGGCACATCGTGGCGGGCATTGCCGCCATGGTTCTCGCCGGCGCCCTCGGAAGCACGCTGGGGCTGAATGATACGGCGACGTTTATGGCCAGTTGCGTGGCGTTCGTGGCCGTGGCCCTGTGGACGGACAGCCGGCTGGCCCGTCGGCGCCGGAAAGCCGCGCAGACCGAAGAGGACCGGCAGGCCAAAGAGGACCGCGCGAGCCGCCGGCCGGAGCCTGGCTTCTCGCTGGACCGCAAGTCCCCCAAGCACGAAGGCCGCGCCGGCTAAATCCGCGGCCGCCCGGCCCAGCGGCGCGCCTTGAGGGCAGCGTGCAGCTCAAGGCGCACCGTCCCTTTCAGCGGATCCACGCCCAGCAATTGCCGGATCCGGCCCAGCCGGTTGTAGATGCTGCTCCGGTGCAGGTGCAGCCGGGTGGCAACTTCCTGGACCGACCCGTCATTGTCGTAGAACAGTTCCAGCACGGACAGCAGCTCGTTGTTGCGGTCGTGGTCTTCCAGGACACGGAAGTACACGGAACCCGAGTCCGCCCAGGCCCCGGCACCGCCACCCGCCGAGGCCAGGACCTGGTAGACGCCGGTGGCCCGGCAATCGACGAGTTCGCCGAGCCGGGGATCCACCGCCGCGGCCTGGGCCGCCTGGCGCGACTGCCGGTAGGCCTCGGCGAGCTCCCGGGGCTTGGCGAAACCCTCGCTCGCGCCCAGGATGATCCGTCGGACCGCCCGGCCGGAGCGTTTGGCCAGTTCGAGCTGATAGTGGACGAGCACCTGGGCATGGTCCGCGCGGCCGGTGGAGTCCCGGAAGAGTACAACAGCGTGCGTATCGGTGCCGGCACTGAATAGGGCCCCATCGACCCCGACGGTCGCCTGCAGGGCCGCTGATCGGTGGATGAGGGTGGCGGCGAACGGGTCCGATCCTTCGGCCCACCCGTCCGCGTCAAGCACCGTCACGAGCAGCCACGGCCCGCGGCCCTGGATTTCCTTCCAGCCTGCCACGGCGGCCACGGCGTTCGTTTCCCCGGCACAGGCCGCCATAAAGACCTGCTCCCGCTGGCGGCGGAACTCCGACTCTGCGGTATTGGACTCCAGCAGGAGCATCGAAAGCCGCTCCAGATCACCGGCGACGTCGGGCAGCCCGGCGAGGACCGTCGCCGCCCCGGGATCGTCCGCGTCCAGCTGAACCCACAGGTAACCGACCCGGAACCCCCGCACGAGCAGCGGCACGCAGACGCGTCCGAGCATCCCGAGCTCAGCGTTGGCGGGCACGACGACGGGGCGCACCGCGGTCCCGATCCCGTGGGAGAGCTGCCAGGCGGTGACGTCAGCCGGCACCCGCTTGCTGAGCAGGAAATTCACCCGCACCCGGTCCGCGTGTGACTGGTTGGAACTGTAGGCGAGCAGAAGGCCGTCGAGGTCTTCGAGGGAAAGGCCCCGGCCCAGCCTGAGTGCCACGCGCTCCACGAGCTGTTCGACGTCCTGCTGGTGCATGTTGCCACCCTACTCTGCCCGGACCGCCGGACCGCGAATCCGCGGCAACCTACAAGAGGCGACACTTGACGCCCCCCGGCTCGACAAATGTCGAAGTTGAATCCTCAAAAACCCCGGAAAGTCAAGGTTTCCGATGAGCGGCAACACGGGAGTCCTGTATCCCACCTCACAGCGGGTTCTATTCTGGAAAGACGAAAGCCAGCCCGATCAGGCCCATGAGGCCGCCACCACTGGAGTCCTAAATGATCATCGGTATCCCCAAAGAGATCAAAAACAACGAATTCCGGGTCGCCATCACGGCCGCCGGTGTCCATGAATTCCGCACGCACGGGCACACCGTGCTGGTCGAACGCGGCGCAGGCCTCGGTTCCGGGATCACGGATGAGGAATACGCCATTGCCGGCGCCGAGATTGTGGCCGACGCCGACGACGTGTGGGCCCGCGCCGCCATGGTCATGAAGGTCAAGGAACCGGTCAAGGCCGAATACCACCGTTTCCGCAAGGGCCTGATCCTCTTCACCTACCTGCACCTGGCTGCCGAGCCGGAACTGACGCGGGCGCTGATCAACGCCGGCGTTACCGCTATCGCTTACGAGACCGTCCAGGAAGGCCGCGCCCTGCCGCTACTGGCGCCGATGTCCGAGGTTGCCGGCCGCCTGTCCGTCCAGGTCGGCGCGACGTCCCTGATGGCTCCGGCCGGCGGCAAGGGCGTCCTGCTCGGCGGGGTTCCGGGCGTCCGCCCGGCCAAGGTCGTAGTGCTCGGCGCCGGGGTCGCCGGCACCAATGCCGCCGCGATGGCCCTGGGCCTCGGTGCCGATGTGACCATCCTGGACATCAACATCAACCGCCTGCGCGAACTGGACGCCCTGTACCAGGGCCGGCTCAAGACGGTCGCCTCCAACTCCTACGAGATCGAAAAATCCGTGGTCGACGCCGACCTCGTGATCGGTTCGGTGCTGATTCCGGGCGCGAAGGCACCGAAGCTGGTCACCAACGAACTCGTCTCCCGGATGAAGCCCGGCTCCGTGCTCGTGGACATCGCGGTGGACCAGGGCGGCTGCTTCGAGGACACCCACCCGACCACGCACCAGGAACCGACGTACAAGGTCCACAACACGATCTTCTACTGCGTTGCCAACATGCCCGGCGCGGTCCCGAACACCTCAACCTACGCGCTGACCAACGTCACGCTGCGCCATGCCGTGTCGCTGGCAAACCTCGGCGTCAAGGCCGCATTTGACCGCGACCCCGCCCTCGCCGCCGGACTCAACATCGCCGCCGGCCAGGTCGCGCACCGGTCCGTCTCCGAAGCCCACAACCTGCCGCTCGTCGCGGACTGGCACGAACTCGTCTCGGCCTAGTCCGTAGCTCGTCCGGCGCCGTGCCGGTTAAGCTCCCGCCGTCGCCAGTTCGCGGGCCTTTTCGATGATCTTGAGGACCTCAACGGGGCCGGCCGGATCCACCGGCACGGGCAGGGCCGAGTCCGCGCCGCCGTCGATCATCTTCTCCGCGAGCATCCGGTAGAACTCCGGGTACGCACCGCGTTCGGTGGGCAGCCGGTCCAGGTGCCCGTCCCGGCCCAGGACCCCGGCCCAGTCCGGATCCTCGACGCCGTAGCCGGCGTCGAGGGGACTGCCGCCGGCGGCAATGTAGGGCTCCTGCGGGTCGATGCCATGTTTGGTGAACCCGCCGTAGCTGCCGAGCAGCCGGTAGCGCGGGCCCTGCTGGGCGCAGAGCATGTTCATCCAGAGGTGGCTGGTAACCCCGGAGTCGTGGCGCAACGCCAGGAACACGTCATCATCCACTTTCTCCCCGGGCCGCCGGGCCTGCAGGTCGGCGTGCGTGAGCGTCGCCGGGCCGAATAGCAGGAGGGCCTGGTCCAGCAGGTGGGTGCCGAGATCGAACAGCACGCCGCCGCCGTCGTCGACGGTGGCGGCGGCTTTCCACGCCTTGGTCACAGTCGGCGCCCAGCGCTCGTAGCGCGATTCAAAGCGCGAAACGGTACCCAGCGCGCCCGAGCCGAGGAGGGCCTGCACGGTCAGGAAGTCCCCGTCCCAGCGCCGGTTCTGGAAGACCGTCAGGACGCGGCCGAGCCCGGCGGCCAGCGCGATCAGCTCCTCGCCTTCGGCGCTGCGCACCGTGAAGGGTTTATCCACGACGACGTCGAGGCCGGCTTCCAGCGCGGCCTTCGCGAGCGGGTAATGGGTGGCCGGCGGCGTCCCCAGCACCAGGAGATCCAGCTCATCGGCCCGCGCCAGAATCTCGGCCGGAGTGTCCACGATCAGGGACCCGGGGTAACGCGCCGCGGCCGCGGATTTCCGGGCGGCGTCGGACGTGGAGACGACGTCGAGCGAAAACGCCGGGTTTGCCGCAAGCAGCGGGGCATGGAAGACACTGCCGGAGAGGCCGAAGCCGGCGACGGCCGTCCGGATGGCGCCATGGGGTTCAGAAGTCATGGCCCCTACGCTACCCCTGCCCCGTGCCGGCGGTCCGGTCGGTCCGGTCGGTCCAGTCAGTCCGCAGACGACGCGAGGGCCGGCACCCGGTTTCCCGGATGCCGGCCCTCGCCGCCCGCGCTGGGCGGTGTGACTACTGTGGTGCTACTTCTTTTCCCAGCCCAGGGTGGTCCAGTCCGGAACCTGGGACAGGCTCTTGAACAGTGACGGGCCGTAGTTGGCCAGTCCGGTGCGGACGAAGGAGATCTGCGGGCCGTTCATCACAACGCCCATGGAGAAGTACTTCGCCATGTGCTTCTTTTCGACGTCCATGGCCGCCTTGTTGCGCTCGGCGTCATCGGCGATCGAGGTGAGCCGCTTGATCTCCGCATCCAGCTCCGCGTCGCCAAGCTGGTTTTCGTTGGTGGTGGAGTCGTAGAACTGCTTCACGGCTTCGGTGGCGTCCGGGCCGACGGTGTAGCCGGAGACGGACAGGAAGAAGTCGCGGCCGCCCAGGACCTTGCCGAAGTCGGCCGAGGCGCGCTGGTCGATGCCGACGTCCATGCCGCCGGCCTGCAGCTGCTTCTGCAGCGTCTGGGTGAAGGCCAGGGTGGTGGGATCGTCACCGAAGTTGGTGATGGCGAAGGCCGCCGGAACGCCGTCCTTTTCCATGATTCCGGCCGCGTTGGGCGCGTAGCCGGCGTCGGTGAGGACCTTCTTGGCAGCTTCGGCCCCGGTCTCGGTGACGGGGTAGTTGTCCTGGTAGTACTTGGAGAACGGCAGCAGCATCATCGAGCCGGAACTGGTCTCTTCCCAGTTCAGGCCGTTGAAGCGGACGTTACGAAGGGCCTCGCGGTCGACGGCGGTGAAGATTGCCTTACGGATGGCGACGTCGGTCAGCGGAGCCTTCTGGGCGTTGATGTTCAGGCCGCCGGCGAAAAGCCGCTGGCCGCGGCGTACCTCGGAGTTCTTGGTGCCGTCCAGCTGCTTGTACGGGGTGATCGTGTTGGCGCTGACACCGTCGATTTCGCCGTTCTTGAACGCGGCGATCGCAGCGCTGCTTTCGAGCTGACGGAAGACAACCTTGTCCAGGACCGGCTTGGCGCCCCACCACTTCTCATTCGGGGCCAGGGTGACGGTCTTGGCGGCGGAGTCGTACTGGTCCAGTTTGAACGGGCCGGCCATCCACTCCGGGTGCATGTCGCCGGTGAAGCCGGTGTTGAAGATTTCCGGGGTGTTGACGGCCGGGTGCACGAGGCCGGTGAAGAGCGCGTCCAGCGGGTAGACCGGCTGGCTGGTGGTGACGATGACTTCCTTGTCGTTCGCACCGGCCTTGACCGACTCGACGAACTCGTAGGCGCCGGAGCTCACGATGTCGATGTCCGGGTTTTCACCCTTGAGCATGTTCCAGGTGTTCTCAAAAGCCTTGACGTCGATCGGCGTGCCATCGTTGTACACGGCCTTCTCGTTGACCTTGATCGTGATGGTCTGCTTGCCGTCCTTGACGTCGCTGTTGAACTCCTCGCAGAAGTCCTTGTTCACGGTCGCCGTGCCGTCAAAGTCATAGTTCCAGCAGCCCCACGTACCGGCGCCGTCGATCGGGCGGTGCAGGGCGGTATTGTCCGCACTGTTTCCGTCATTGGAAAACCCGTTGAAGTTCGGCCCGATGTTGCCCAGCGGCAGCGTCACGGTGCCGCCCGGTTCGAGGTCCTTGGCGTCCTTGGCATTGATGCTCACGAGCTGGGCGAGATCACTTCCCGCGTCCTGGCCTTTGCCGGCTTCGGGGCCGGAAGCCGCGCCGCCGCCCCCGCACGCGGTGAGCGTCAGTGCCGCCACGGCGGCGGTGACGCCACCGATCTTGGTCAGATTTTTCATGGGTGTTCCCTTCATTTTGTGCGAGACCTGGTGCTCTGTATATCAGGTAAATCAGTCGGTATGGTGGACCGCGAGCAGATCCGCGTCGAGCGGACCGTCGGGGAAGAAACAGGCAAATTGCTGGTCGCGGGGCGGTTCGGCCTGCTGGTCCGAAGACCCGGCGGGCGGGCCGGATTCGGCCTGCAGCGGCGGCTCCTGCGTGAGGCACTTTTCCTGCCGGTCCGGTGGCAGCGCGGCAAACACCGGGCAGCGGGAGGCAAAATTACAGCCGGCAGGGGCGTCCAGCGGCGAGGGCAGGTCACCGTCAAGGATGATGCGTTCGCGGCTGCGCTCCAGCCGGGGATCCGGGACCGGGATCGCGGACAGCAGCGCCCGTGTGTACGGATGCCGGGGATTGTCGAAGACGGCGTCCACGTCACCGGTCTCCACGATCTTGCCCAGGTACATCACGGCCACCCGGTTGGAGATGTGGCGCACGACCGAGAGGTCGTGGGCCACCATCAAATAGCTCAGCCCCAGTTCGGCGCGGAGTTCATCGAGCAGGTTGATGACGCCGGCCTGAACCGAGACGTCGAGGGCGGACACGGGTTCGTCCAGGACCACCAGCTTGGGGTTCACGGCCAGGGCGCGGGCAATGCCGATGCGCTGGCGCTGGCCGCCGGAGAACTGGTTGGGGAAGCGGTTCACGTGGTCCGGCTGCAGGCCCACGAGCTTCATGAGCTCCATGATCCGGGTCCTGATCGCCGGCTTGGCCATCCCGGCGTTTTCCAGCGGTTCGGCTAGGACCTCGAACACCGTGAACCGCGGATCCAGGGCCCCCGTCGGGTCCTGGAACACCATCTGCAGCTGCCGGCGCATGGCGGCCTTGGCCGGGGCGTCGACGGCGGACTTGTTGCTGAGCCCGCCAATCACCACCTCACCGTCCTGGTCCTTGTGGAACTCCATGATTTCGAGCAGCGTGGTGGTCTTGCCGCAGCCGGATTCGCCGACGATCGAGAAGCACTCGCCTTCGCGGATGTCGAAACTGAGCCCGTCCACGGCCTTGACGGTCCCGATCCGCCGTTTGATCAGGGCGCCCTTCAGGAGTGGAAAGTGCTTCCTGACGTCCCGGAGTTCGAGCACGGTCTTGCGTTCCTCCCGGGGGATCGCGTCGAACCGGGACACGGGCACGGGCGGGGCGGCGAAGACCTCGCGGACATCCACGTCGCCGAGGGATTCGGCCTTGATGCAGGCCGCCTTGTGCCCGTCACTGCCGGGCACGGGCACAAGCGCGGGCTCCCCGTGCAGGCAGGCGTCACTCGCGAGCGGGCAGCGCGGGGCAAACGAGCAGCCCGTCGGCGTGTGGACCAGGTTCGGCGGGATGCCGTCGATCGGCACGAGGGAGGTCTTTTCCGCTGCGTCCACCCGGGGGACGGCTCCGAGCAGGCCCATGGTGTACGGCATGCGGGGCCGGTAGTAGATGTCATCCACGGTGCCGTGCTCGACCGGCTTGCCGGCGTACATCACCATGATGTCGTCCGCCATCCCGGCCACCACGCCGAGGTCGTGGGTGATCATGACGACGGCGGCGCCGGTCTCTTCCTG
>JBFGBS010000052.1:0-8716 GCA_041567475.1 Arthrobacter sp. | reverse complement strand
TCATCCCAGGTTCTCCCATATCAGTTCTGTTCGTGCGTGCTCCTGCTCCTGCCGGTGAAGCGCTTTGCCCAGCGTCTGGAGCCGTTCCCCGGCCAGCATCGTCAGGTCCCCGTCGGACAACGCGGCCACCGCGGCCTGTTTCGCCGCGGGGTCCCAGCCGGCCTCGGCCTCGGTAATGAGTCCGCTGGCGACAAGGCCGGCGGTGAACCCGACGCCGGCGGCGCGGGCCGTCGCGACGGTGAGCTCCAGCGACAACCTGTTGGCCGTGAGCTGCGCGGAAAAATTCTGCGGTGCGATCCCGGTGGCGGCGGAGACGCGGTGCCGCAGGTCGCCGTCGTCCACCGCGTCCACCCAGTTCCGGACGGATGTGGCATGCGGTGCCGGACTGAACGCGGCCGGCGCTCCGGCAGCGTCGGCAGTGTCGGCGGCGGCGTCGCTGCGCGGCGCCGGGCCGGACCGCGCCACGACCGCCCGCAGCAGATCCATGGTGGCGACCTGGCTGACGAGTTCCGCGGGGGTCGGCGGCCGCGGCCCGTTGAGCCCGGCGTACTTCTCGAACGAGGCCAGATCGTCCAGCGGACTCCGGCCGAGGGCGCGGCTGATGCTGACGACTGTTGCCGCGGCGATTTTTCCCCGGACCAGCTGTTGGGCCAGGGTGCTTCGCTTGATCCCGGCGATCCGGCAGATCTCCGCCGTACTGACGCCCGGTGCTGCGCGGTTCAGCCAATGTTGGAATGCCTTGGCGGCTAACGGCATCGGGGGCTTCCTGCAGCGGTGAGTGGGCGGAGAGCCGTGGAGATTGGCCCGGCGGCGATTTTACGACGACCTCATACTCAGACTATGCTAGATCCCCGAACCCGTTGGTCCGTACACCCCCCAAGTCCGGACCAGCGGGTTCTCTCGCGCCCGGCGGATTCCGGCTGCTACCCCCGGCATTCCGGGCCGGGCGTTTGGGCCACGGTGAGAGGATTAACCAATGACTGCCACCCTTGTTGCCAAAGATCTTTCCGGTGGCCACGACCACCGCACACTCTTCTCCAAGCTCTCCCTGACGGTCGCGCCCGGCGACGTCGTCGGGGTCGTGGGTGCCAACGGCGCCGGCAAATCCACCCTGCTGCGACTCCTCGCGGGCGTCGACGCCCCGCAGGAGGGTACCGTCAGCCTCGCCCCCTCGGATGCCTTCGTCGGCTGGCTGCCGCAGGAACACGACCGGGTCCCGGGCGAGAGCGTTGCGGGCTACATTGCCCGCCGGACCGGGTGCGCCCAGGCCACGGCAGAGATGGAAGCCGCGGCCGAGGCGCTCGGAGGCGGCGCACCCGGCTCCGACGATGCGTATTCCCTGGCCTTCGATCGCTGGATGGCCTCCGGCGCGGCGGATCTTGAGGAGCGGATCCCGCCCATCCTGGCCGACCTTGGCCTGGAGATCGGCCCGGATGCGCACATGACGGGGTTGTCCGGCGGGCAGGCGGCCCGCGCCGCGCTGGCGGCGTTGCTGCTGAGCCGCTTCGACGTCGTCCTGCTGGACGAGCCGACGAATGACCTGGACCTGAACGGTCTTGCCCGGCTCGAAGCCTTCGTCCAGGGGCTGCGCGGCGGCGTGGTGCTGGTCTCGCATGACCGCGAGTTCCTGGCCCGGTGTGTGACCACCATTGTGGAACTCGATCTCGCGCAGAACTCGGTGGCCGTGTACGACGGCGGCTACGAGGCCTTCCTCGAAGAACGCGCCGTCGCCCGCCGGCACGCCCGGGAGCGGTACGAGGACTTCGCGTCCACCAAGGCGGATCTGGTCTCGCGCGCCCGCACCCAACGCGAATGGAGTTCCCAGGGGGTGCGGAACGCCATGAAGAAGAGCCCGGACAACGACAAGATCCGCCGCGCCGCGAGCACCGAGTCCTCGGAAAAGCAGGCCCAGAAGGTCCGCCAGATGGAATCCCGGATTGCGCGCCTGGACGTAGTCGAAGAACCACGCAAGGAATGGCAGCTCCAGTTCAGCATCGGCGCGGCGCCGCGCTCCAGCGCCGTCGTCGCCACGCTCCGCGACGCCGTCGCCCGGCAGGGCGATTTCACCCTCGGACCGGTAAACCTCCAGCTCAACGCCGGCGAACGGATCGGCATCACCGGCCCCAACGGCGCCGGAAAGTCGACCCTGTTACGGCTGCTGCTCGGTGTGCAGGCGCCCGACGCCGGGGATGCGTCCATGGGAGCGTCAGTGGCGGTCGGCGAAATCGACCAGGCCCGTGGCCTGCTGGCCGGAGACCTGCTGCTTGGGGACGCCGTCGAGGCCGTGCTGACCGAGCAAACTCCCGCGGAAGTGCGGACCCTGCTGGCCAAATTCGGCCTCAAGGCGGACCATACCGGCCGCCCGGTGGATTCCCTCTCACCCGGTGAGCGGACCCGGGCTGCCCTGGCCCTGCTGCAGGCACGCGGGGTCAACCTCCTTGTGCTGGACGAACCCACCAACCACCTTGACCTGCCCGCCATCGAACAGCTTGAGGAGGCCCTGGAAAGCTACGACGGCGCGCTTCTGCTCGTCACCCACGACCGCCGCCTGCTGGAAAACGTGCGGCTGGATGTGCGCTGGAACGTGGAAAACGGCGTCGTGACCGAACTGACCGGCGGCGCCGATGCCCCATCAGCCGGCGGGAACCGCGCGAAAGGCAACAAGAAATGAGCATGGACCGGGTCGCCTGGAGCTCCCTCTACAACATCACGCGCGCCTCGAGCGGGTCCAAGCCGTTCTCGAAGGAGACCCTCAAGCGGGTCTTTGGTTTCGCCCGGCCGCACCGGACCCGGCTGATTGCCTTTGTGTTGCTCTCGATCGTGATGGCCGTCCTGGCGGTGGCGACCCCTGTGCTCGCCGGCCGGGTGGTCGATGAAATCATCGCCGGTTCCGCCCCGAGCGTCATTCTGTGGCTGGCCGTGCTGATTGCCATTGTGGCCGTTGCCGAAGCCGGAATCGGCCTCCTCACCCGGTGGCTGTCTTCGACCATCGGCGAGGGCGTGATCGTGGACCTGCGCACCAAGGTCTTTGACCACGTCCAGAAAATGCCGATCGCCTTCTTCACCCGCACCCGGACCGGGGCGCTCGTCAGCCGGCTGAACAATGACGTCATCGGCGCCCAGTCCGCCTTCGCCGGGACGCTCTCCGGAGTGGTCAGCAACGTGGTGGCCCTGGCCCTGACCCTGGTCGTGATGCTGGACAAGTCCTGGCTTGTCACCGTGCTCTCCATGGTCCTGCTCCCGATTTTCCTGATCCCGGCGCGCCGGATGGGCTCGAAACTCGCCGACCTGCGTCGCGAAGCCGCCGAACACAACGCCGCCATGGGCACCCAGATGACCGAGCGCTTCTCCGCCCCCGGAGCCACCCTGGTCAAACTCTTCGGCCGCCCGGACGAGGAGTCGCGGGAGTTTGCGCTGCGCGCCGGCCGGGTCCGGGACATCGGCGTCCGTACCGCGATGCTGCAGTTCACCTTCGTCACGGCCCTGACGCTCGTCTCCGCGCTGGCCCTCGCCCTGGTCTACGGCCTCGGCGGCGTGCTGGCGCTCTCCGGGCAGCTGGCTGCGGGCGACGTCGTTGTCCTGGCTCTCCTGCTCACCCGCCTCTACGCGCCGCTCACGGCGCTCTCCAACGCCCGGGTGGAGATCATGAGCGCCCTGGTCAGCTTCGAGCGGGTCTTCGAAATCCTCGACCTCAAGCCGCTCATTGCCCAGAAGCCGGACGCCGTCGCTTCTCCGGCCGGCCCGCTCGCGGTGGAATTCGACGACGTCCGCTTCGCCTACCCGGCGGCCGACAAGGTTTCCCTCGCGTCGCTCGAAGACGTCTCCACCCTGGATACCCGCGGCGGCGAGGAAGTCCTCCACGGGCTGAGCTTCCGGGTGGAGCCCGGCCAGACGGTGGCCCTCGTGGGGTCCTCGGGTGCCGGAAAATCCACCATTGCCCAGTTGATTTCGCGGCTGTACGACGTCGATTCGGGCGCTGTCCGGTTCGGCGGCACCCGGCCGGGCACCGGCGTCGACGTCCGGGACCTTACCTTCGACTCCATGCGCCAGACCCTCGGCATGGTCACCCAGGACGGGCACCTGTTCCACGAAAGCATCGCCTCCAACCTGCGCCTGGCCCGCCCCGATGCCACCGAGGAGCAGATGTGGGACGTGCTGCGCCAGGCCCGGCTTGAAGACATGATCCGTTCCCTGCCGGACGGGCTGGACACGGTCGTGGGGGAGCGCGGCTACCGGCTTTCCGGCGGCGAACGCCAGCGGCTGACCATCGCCCGGCTGCTCATCGCCGGGCCGCGCATCGTGATCCTCGACGAGGCGACGGCGGCCCTGGACTCCACCAATGAAGCTGCGGTGCAGGAAGCCCTCGGCGCCGCGCTTGAGGGCCGCACCGCCGTGGTGATCGCCCACCGGCTTTCCACGATCCGCGCAGCGGACGCCATCCTGGTCGTGGAGGACGGCAGGATCGTGGAGCGCGGCACGCACAACGAACTCCTCGCCGCCGACGGCCGCTACGCCGAGTTGTACCGGACCCAGTTCGCCGAGGCCAGCGCCGTGGCCGAAGAGGCTATCCCCGAGCTCTAGGCAGGCGGCGCCGGCAGGGGGCCGCCTGCGAGGACCGGCAGGACGTGGTCCGTCAGCAGCGGGGCCAGGTCCGGAGGCAGCGCCGCGGCCAGGTCCAGCCACCGGATCTCGGCGATTTCGGCCGACGGCCGCGCGCTCCACACCCCGGGCGCCGTGAAGACCGTGGCCTGGATCTGGGTTGCGGCCTCGTTGGCGGCATCCGCGAGCCAGACGCCCAGCAGTTCGAGCCGCTCCGGGGCCACCACGATCCCGACCTCTTCCTCAAGCTCCCGGGCCGCGGTCTCGGCCGCTGTTTCGCCGGCCTCGGGTTTGCCGCCGGGGTGCATGAACTTATCCGTGCCGCGCTTGCGCACGGTCAACAGCCGTCCGGCCGGGTCGAAGACGCAGACGGCGGAGACCACGATGCGCGGGTTCATCCGGGCCCGTCGTCGGCCGATGCCGGCTGACGGTGCAGCACCGATTCCAGCAACTGGTTCTTGGCCGGGCCGGTGACGTCCCAGCGGTAACGGAATTCATCGGGGCCGATCAGCGTGTAGTCCACCCGGTAGGTGTCCGGGTCGCACCAGTGCCGGTCCTGGTGGCTGTGGTCCGCGAAGCCCATCCGGTGGAAGGGGCGGCCGTCGGGGAAGAACATGTCCAGTATTTCCGGGGAGTCCGCGGGCTCGTCGGCCGGCCGGAGCAGGTAGTCCCGGCTGGCCGTTGCGGTGAAGGGCTGGGCGCCTGCGGGAGTCCAGGTCATGGTGCCGTGTTCGCTGTAGTGGAGGCCGCCGTCGTCGGTTCCCGCATAGCGGGCCACGCCGGAGAAGTGTCCGCGGCTGCCGGTGCTCCGGTCCAGCAAGGTCCGGTCCAAGCGCCAGGACCCCAGCAGGAAAGCGCGGAGATCGGGGACCGGGCCGCTGCCCGGGGCTGTGGGATTCAAGTGCCCTCGATTGGAATCGAACCAACGACACCGGCTTTAGGAGAGCCGTGCTCTATCCACTGAGCTACGAGGGCGGGCATCCTGCCGGCCGGCGCGGAGGCCGGCCCGTTCGGACACGGATATAAGCATACAAGGTCAGGGCGCGTACTACGCTTTTGGCATGACCGCGCCAGCAACCAAAGACACTGACCGGCTCGTCTACCTCCCGGACGTGGCTGCCACCAGGTTCTATCTCGGGGCGCTCGCGCTCCTGAGCGTCCTGCAGTACTTCATCGCGGAGTCGGCCGTGATTGGCGCCTGGGCCGGGCAGGAACCGTACAGCCGCCGCACCGGGTATATCAGCGACCTCGGGGCCCTGTACTGCGGGGAGTTCGCCGGCCGGGACGTGTGTTCGCCCGCCCGGCTGCTGATGAACGCCTCGTTTGTGGTCCAGGGCCTCGGGATGATGGTGGGCTCACTGCTCCTGAGTTCCGCGCTGCTTGGCACGGCGGCGCGGCGGGGCGTGGTGTGGGCCCGGACCCCGGCGCGCTGGCTGCCCCGGGCCGCCGCGGAGACGTCGAGGGTGCTGGCCTTCGCCGCCGGTACCGGCACGGTGATCGTGGGACTGGTGCCCGAGGATGCCGGATCCGGCCTGCACGTCGCCGGCGCCGTGCTCTACTTTGTGGCCGGGAGTGTCTCGCTGCTGCTCCTGGGCGGACTCTGGCTCCGGCGCTCACCCCTGGGCGTGTTTATTCTGCTCTGCGGAACCGTCTCCTTCGCGGCCCTTATCACCGGCGGCGTGACCGGGATGGCGGTCCCGGAGCCGGGCACGCTCGAACGGCTTATGGGCTACCCGATCACCATCGGCTTTGCCGCCGCGGGACTCGTCCTGGCCCAGCGGATCCGGCAGGAACGGACCGCTCGGAAGCAAGCGCTGGCCCTCGCGTCCCGAGCTTGGGAAGGCGACTAGGAAATCGGCCTAGGCGGGCTGCCTAGGAGGGCGGCATAGCAAAGCGGCCGGAGAACCGTCCCAGCTGGTCTCGGGGTGCGGTCGTCGCCGGCGCGGCGGCCGCCATCAGTTCCAGCAGTTCCGCATCGCTCAGCTTCATCCGAGGCGAGTCCGGGGCGCCCTGCAACCGTGCAGCTTTCCAATGTCGTCTATCATGTTCGAGTTTACGGAGAATGAAGACGTTCGGACGGCGCTCACCTGACGAACGTAATCACCGAGTATCGCAAAAATGGTTTCTTGACCGCCATCGATGACTTTGATGCTGGTCATGCGGGGTTGGGACTCCTGGTCGATTTCCAGCCTGACCTGATTCGAGGACACGGGAGGCGCAGGTTGGCCGGTCGGCCTCATTCACGGGTGGCCCCTGTCCGGGGAATCCTTCACAGCCCAGGTGCCCGCTATGCAGGCGGCCGGCTACAGGGTCATTACCTATGACCGGCGGGGATCCGGACGGGGCGACGAGCCCCACACCGGCTATACCTACGACATCCTCACCGAGGACCTGCACACTTACCTCGAGGCACTCGAGCTCACCGACACAACTTGTCGGATTTTCCATGGGCGGTGGTGAAGTAGCCCGCTACCTCACCAGGACGGTTCCGATCGGGTGCGCAGCGTCGTTTTCGCCGCCGCCGTCCCGCCCTACTTGATGCAGGACCAGGACAACCCGGACGGGCCGCTGACCAAAGAAGCAGCAGCGGAGATGGCTGCCGGTCTGACGAGGACGAAGACTCCTTCTACGACGGTTTCACCCGGCAATTCTTCTCGGTCAACGGGAGCTGAAGGTCACTGAATAGCAGCGTCAGGAAGCACTGCTGCTCTGCAAGCGGCCAGACCAAAAGGCGGCGCTGGCCTGCACAGACGCGTTCGGCACGACCGATTTCCGCCAGGACCTGCTCAAGGTCACCGTCCCGGCACTCATTTTGCACGGCGACGGCACCGTGCACTTCGCCGGATCCGGGGCCCGGACCCACGCAGCCCTGCCCGGCAGTGATCTGCACTTTGTTCACGGCGCGCCCAACAGCCGCAACGTGAGCGACCCCGATGACTTCAACCAGGCGCTGCTGAACTTCCTGCAGAAACAGCCGCTGAACGCTATAGAGAGACTTCACTGCAGTAAGAGAGCGAGGCGACCGCCAAGTCCGGCTCACTCTCCGCCACTGAGGCCGGGATCATTCCCCTCACGCGCGTTACCCCGGTGTTGCTGTGACAGGGTTGGATAGCCCCGAGCCGTTAATAAACACTGCAGTGTCACGGCATTCGAGACCATGAAATATGCGCTTGAGCTGCTGGCACGTTGAACTTACCCGAACACCTTCGAGCTCTTGACGATCCGATTGAAACTGTACTGTGACCCAAGGACTACGGACGTTGCACGGGCGGATTGTGTAACGGGTTGGTGGGGGACCCATCCGGGGCGGGGTGCCGGGCCGAAGTACTCCTGAAAGTCCAAGCCGGTCCAAGTCATACGGATCCCGCACCGCGGGACGTGGGAACGGCGGAGCAATCCCCTATTGTTTAGGAGCACTTCCATGCGCACTTCCCTGAAAACCTTCCTCGGCGTTGCCGCTGCCGGTTCGCTGATGTTCTCCCTGGCCGCCTGCAGCCCGGCCGAGAGCACCGCCACGGCCGCGCCCGCCTCCACATCCTCCTCGTCGTCTGCTGCCGGGCAGATGCCGGAGCCGTTGGCCTCCATCCCGGCACTGACCGGCACCTCGACGGCCGTGAAGCTGGACGCGTCCTTCGCCGCGGCGCTGGAGAGCCTGAAGCTCACCCCGGGCACCGTCGGCACCGCGGCCCTGACCGACGGATCGCTCATCTTCCCGATCACCGGCGGCAAGGTCGATTACTACGACCCGGCCAAGGACTACCGCCCGTACGTCCAGGGCCTGATCAGCCACGCCGACTCCGGGTTCTCCCTGACCGCCGGGGACACGACGGTGGACCTGACGAACTTCACCATCGACCCGGGCACCTCCAAGCTCTACGGTGACGTCGCCGTGAACGGCGAGACCGCCGCCCAGCAGGCCTACATCTTCAACCTCGACGGTTCCACCCTCAAGCCCCTGCAGGCAGCCGGCGACACCGCCGTCCTGGAAGGGACGCGGGTGCTGATCTCCGACACCGCCGCCGGACTGCTGAACAAAACCTTCAGCACCGACGCCGTGAAGGCCGACATGCTCGTCGGCATCGCCAAAATCACCGTCAACACCAAATAACACCCCCGG
>JBFGBS010000051.1:0-8759 GCA_041567475.1 Arthrobacter sp. | reverse complement strand
TTTTATTGGTCCGCGGACGGCCGCGGACCCAGAAGCCAGAAAGCTGCGGCCATCACGCCGCCCCACAGCAGGAACACGAACCAGGGCAGGTCCGCGACCGGCCCGCTCCCCTGGGCCACGGTGTACAGCAGCCCGCCGGCGAGGTTGCCGCGCTCACCGCGGCCGAGCCAGTGAGCAGGTAGCCTGCGCTACTTCACGGTGAGCACCGGATTGACGGGCGGCTTCAGCGAATCAACCTGCACGCCCACGGTTGCTTTCTGGCCCGCCGCCAGCTTCGTGACCCAGTCGGATCCGCTGCACGTGACCGAAACCTTCGGCACCACCGTGCACTTGAGGCCCCAGGAGTTCACGATCCGCGTCACGTTCGGGTCCTTCCAGCTCACGCTCCAGCCGGAAACGGCGCGGAGACCCGTGACCTGGATGTTGGCCACGTAGCCGCCCGCCCAGGAGCTGGACAGCTTCCAGACCGCACTGATCCCCGCCGCCGACGTCGGGACAGGGACCGCGGTGGCGGTCGGTTTCGGCGTGGCGGTGGCGGTCGGCGTCGCGCTGGCGGTCGGTTTCGGCGTCGCTGTTGCTGTTGCTGTTGCTGTGGCAGAGGGTTTTGGCGCTGCCGTTGGGGCCGGCGTTGGGGTGGGCGCCGCTGACGTCGGCGGCACAGGACCGCCCAGGAGCGGGGCGAGGGCCGCCAATTTGGCGGCTTCCGGAGTGCGCCAGTCCGCCTGGACCAGTCCCCCGGTGTCCCCGCTGTTGGGGTTGTAGGACCAGTACGCGAAGCTCATCGAGTTGCTGCCGAGGTAGGAGACGATCTTTTCCATCCACTGCTTGTCCGAGGCCGTCTCCAGCTTCGTCCCGAATTCGCCGAGCAGAACCGGCGCGATGCCCTGTTTCTGCAGGTAACCCCAGTTCTTATCCCAGATGCCCGGGAGGTTGTTGGGGTAGTCCGCGTCGCTGAACCACTTCTGGTTGTAGACGGAGGCGGGGTAGTCGTGCGGCGAGTAAACAACCCGGTTCGGCGTGGTGAGGACAACCGGTTTGGCGCCGGCGTCCGCGAGGCCGCCGCCCCACCACGTGGCTGTGCCGTTTCCCTGGTTTTCAATGCCCTCGACAAGGACCAGCAGGTTCGGATTGGCCGTCAGGACTGCGTTGCCTGCCCGGGTGGCCGCGGCGTGCCAGTCGGTGGCCGCCGCCCCGCCCCAGGTGGCCGCGCCGGCCGGTTCGTTGTGGAGGTCGGCCCCGATCACGGTGGGGTCGTTCTTGTACCGGGCGGCGAGCATCTTCCAGTCGGCGATCCACCGCGATTCCGGATAAGCGGCGGTGTACCACAGCGCTGACTGGCTGGCGGAAGACGGGCGGTGACGGTCCAGGATGATTTTCAGGCCGTTGGCCTTGGCGCGGGCAATCACGGTATCCATCAGGACCAGCGGGGTTTTTCCCTCCAGCCCGTAGGCCCGGTTGGCCCAATAGTTCATGTTGCCCTTGATGGATGTCGCCGCCAGGCACTCGTTCGAGTACGGCAGGCGGACGGTGTTGAAGCCCATCGCTTTAATGGCGGTCAGAGCATCGTCAATGGTCAGGGTTCCCCACAGTCCGTGCGGCATGCAGTCGGAGGTTTCCATGCCGAACCACGAGACGGCCTTGATCGTGAAAGGGGCATTGTTGGAGTCCAGGATGCGGCTTCCTGCCGTGTGCAGCCACCCGGTGGGCGGGGTCGAGGACGCGGTGGAGGCGCGCGGTCCCGCGGCGTGCGCCGCGGCCGCGAACAAGGGCAGGGCGAGTCCCACGGCCAAGACGGACGTCACGAGCCCGGCGGTCAGCGCCCGGCGTCGACCACCGGCATGGCGTGGTGTGCTTGAAGCGAGCTTCACTGTTCCTCCGCGGAATGTGTGGGAAGGCCCGGGAGGCAGGCTTCCGGCCCTCTGGCAAGGGGTCCCCGGCCCGCGCAATGCGGACCGGCGTTCAAAAGGTACCAAACGGACCGGCGTAAACATGCCATTTGCCGAATATTTCCTGGTGGCGGCTGATTTCGCGGTTCCTCCTTGTGCGCCGGATGGCACCGTCCCGGCCGATGCATTGCCATTTGTCCGCTCGTCGGTAAGCCTTGGTGGGTGGAACGGCCCCGCCGCAGGATTCCTGCCAGTGCACGGACGCCACGGCCGACGGCTCCCGGCGGATCCTCCCGCACCAGGCGGCGGTTGGCGTGGGGTCCGGTCGTGGGGTTCGGACTGGTCAGCCTCGCCGCCGACGTCGTCTCCGACGGCGCGCGGCCGCTTGCCGGGCCGCTGCTGGCCCAGCTCGGCGCCTCCGCGCTCATCGTGGGGCTCGTGACGGGCGGGGCAGAAGCTGCCGCCCAAGGCCTGCGGCTGGTCTTCGGCCCCTGGGCAGACCGGACCAGGAAATACTGGACCTTTACGCTGGCCGGCTACGCGTTGACGGCCGTGTGTGTCCCGCTGCTCGCGGTGGCTCCCGGTGCGGGGGCCGCCGGGCTGGTCCTTGCCGCGGTCCTGATTATCGGCGACCGGGTCGGCAAGGCGGTGCGCAGCCCGGCGAAAACCGTCCTGTTGGCCGCCGTCGTCGCGCCCGTGGGCCGGGGCCGCGGGTTTGCCGTCCACAAGGGCCTCGATCTGGCCGGAGCACTGAGCGGGCCGCTGCTCGTCTCCGCGGTGCTGGCCGCGACCGGCGCCCTCTCGTGGGCCTTTGCCGTGCTGGCCATTCCGGCGGCCGCCGCCATGGTGCTGCTGGTGCGGTTGCGGCGCCGGGTCCCGGGACCCGGCCCGTTGGACACGGCTGCCGGGAATCCGGCGGCTAACTCGGGGCTCTCCCGCCCCGTGGCGCCGCCGCTTTTCACCCGCGTCTTTGTCCTCTTCGCGGGCGCAGCGTTCTTTTGGAGCGCCGGCCTGGTGGCGTTCGGCGTGATCTCCTTCCATCTCGTCACCGAGGTGGACGTGGCTGTCTCTGTGGTTCCCCTGCTGTATGCCGGAGCGATGGGAGCCGCCGCGGTGGGAGCCCTGACGACGGGCATTCTCTATGACCGTGCCGGAGCGGCCGTGCTGTTGGTACTGCCGGTGTTGATCGCCGCCATCCCGGTTTTGGCCCTGGCCCCGGAGACGGGGCTGGTGGTCGCCGGCGTCCTGGTCTGGGGAGCTGCCACGGGCATCCAGGATTCTACGGTGAAGGCGCTGATCGCCGATTTGGTGCCTGCGCAGCGGCAAGGCACGGCCTACGGTGTCTTCGCGGGCCTGGCCGGTGCCGGCGCCTTGGCCGGAGGCGCTCTCTACGGGGTGCTTTTTGCTGCCCGGCCCGCTCTCATCGCCACCGTGGCCGCCCTCCAGGCCGTGGCCCTGGTGCTAGTGATCGTCGCCCTGGGAACGGGCCGGCGATCCGGCACTCCGGGGCGCGGCGGTACGGGCTGACCGGTCCCGGGCGCAGGCCGCCGGGGCCGTCGCCGGGCGCCGCCGTCCGGCACGGGTCCGGGACACTGCGGCAGGTCCTATGCTTCCTTACATGGGAGATCCGGATCTGGCCTCTGTTGCTGGCCCCCTCTATGCGCTGCCCTTGAGCGAATTCGTGGCGGCCCGGGCGGCTGCCGCGAGGGACGTGCTGGCCGCCGGAGCAGCCACTGACGAGCGACGTGCCCTGGCAGCGGCCGTGCGTTCACTGGCCAAACCGTCCGTGGCGGCATGGGCCGTCAACATGCTGGCGTCCCACAACCCGGGCATTCTCCAGGACTTGGCATCGCTCGGGGCGTCCATGCGGGCAGCGCAAACCGCGATGGATGCAGCGGAACTGCGCAGCCTCGGCCAGCAGCGCAAACGCCTGCTCGCGGCCGCCCTGGACACGGTCCGCACCGTGACCGCAGACCAGGGCCGCAGGATCAGCGGCGCTGTTGCCGCGGAGGTCGAGCAGACCTTGCGGGCCCTCACTGCCGACCAAGGCGCGGCGGCTGCCGTGCGGAGCGGCCTGCTGCTCCGGTCGCTGGCCGCGGACGGGCTCGACGCCGTCGACCTTTCGGGTGCCGTCGCGGTGCCAGGCAACCCAGCCGACGGACCCGCCGCCCCGTCCCGAGGAGAACCGGCGGCCGGGCGCACGGCCGCCGGAACTGCCGGAGCTGCCGGTGCTGCCGGAGTTGCCGGGGAACCGCTGCTGCGGGCTGTCCGGAAGGAACCGCGGACGCCCGCGCCGGCGGCGCTGGAACGGGCCGCCTCCGGACTGGAAGCGGCCGAGCAAACAGCCCGGGCGGCCGTCCAGGCGGCGGAGCAGCGCGGGCAGGACCTGGCGGCCGCCGGCGCCCGGGTTTCCCGACTGGCCGAGGAGGTCCGCGCGCTCCAGGCGGCGCTCGCCCGGACCGAGGAGGAGCTGAAGCAGGCCCGGAAGGAGCACACGCTGGCCGAAGCCGAGGCGGGGCAGTCGGTGCGGGCCGCCGGGAAGGCCATGCGCCAGGAGGTCCTGGCCAGGGAACGGGTACTGCGCCTTGGCAACACGCCGGAGCAATGACGCAGGAGTGTCGGAGGCCGGTTGCAGACTGGAACTATGGAAAACAACCAGACTTTCCAGACCAGCGATTTCCAGACCAGCGATTTCCAGAGCAGCAAGAGTTCAGGCAGTAAAAGTCCCGGCGCCGAAAGTCCCGGCGCCGGCAGGGCTGCGGCCAACGGCGCCGCGGCCGCATGGTTCGAAGTGACCTATCTGGACACCTCCTGCGGACTGATCCGCAGCGAAGTCTTTGACGACGCCGCCGCCGCGGACCGGTTCGCCAACCGGTGTGTTGCGGACGAGGACGGCTGGGCAGTCATTGACCCCGTGCGCCCCGCAAAGGACCTGGCCGCCGCCTGACCCGCCGCGGATCGGAGCACTGATCGCGGCGGCAACGCCCCGGCCAGACTTCGGACGGCGGCAGGGCCCCCACCCGTGACGGGTGGAGGCCCTGCTGCGGTCCATGGTTCGGGCGCCGGGTTTTGTTCCGGCGGCCTGGCCGTTGGCCTAGGCGAAGTCCGAAACGGCCGGGTCCGCGCCGATCCGTCCGGCACCTTCGGCCGAGCGGTCCAGTCCGTTGATGGCCTGGATGTCGGTCTCGTCGAGGGTGACCTCCAAGGCCGCGAAGTTCTCGCGGATCCGCGATTCCGTCACGGACTTCGGGATCACCACGTTGCCGATCGCCAGGTGCCAGGCGATGACCACCTGCGCGGGGGTGGCGTTGTGCTTGGCTGCAATCTCCTTCAGGAGCGCACTCTCCAGCAGTTCCCCGCCCTGGCCCAGCGGGGACCAGGCCTCGGTGAGGATGCCGTGGGCAGCGCCGAATTCGCGCAGCTCGGCCTGGTTGAAGAAGGGGTGCAGCTCGATCTGGTTGATCGCCGGGACGACGCCGGTCTCGTCGATCAGGCGCTGCAGCGCCTCCTTGGTGAAGTTGCAGACGCCGATGGTCTTGACCCGGCCCTGCTTCTGCAGCTCAATGAGGGCCTTCCAGGTCTCCACATACTTGTCCTGCTTCGGCTGCTCCCAGTGGATCAGGTACATGTCCAGTGTCTCCAGGCCCAGCCGTGCCATCGAGGCGTCGAAGGCTTCGAGCGTGGAATCGTAGCCCTGGTCCGAGTTCCACACCTTGGTGGTGATGAACATGTCCTCCGGCTTGAGTCCGGAGGCTTTGATTCCCCGGCCGACGCCGGCCTCGTTGCCGTAGATCATGGCGGTGTCGATGTGCCGGTAGCCGGCCTCGAACGCCTGGACGACGACTTTTTCGGCCACGTCGTCCTCGACCTGCCACACCCCGAAGCCAAGCTGCGGGATGGTGTTGCCGTCATTGAAAGTCAGTTCAGGTGAAGAAGTCATCTTCATATACTGCCGACTCCAATGGTGTCCGGCTAGCCTTCGAGCCGAACTAAGCTAGCCGCGTAACCCGTGCTTTTCCGCGGAATTCCGGGAATAAATGCGGGCACGGCCAGCCCGGCGCCGATCAGCCGGAGACCGTGTCCTCGCCGGCGGCCTCCGCCAGCCTCCGCTCCGCGTCGCTGACCTGTTCAAGCACGGACCCGGCACGCCGACGAACGGATGCCGCGCCGGCGGGCACGGGACCGACCGCGAGCCGCAGCATCGCCGCCGCCTCGGCAGTAGTTGCCAGTGAATTACCCGCCGTGGACAGGCAGCGGTGGACGCCGGAGAGCGCCCCGGGCACGTTCATTCCGTCGCTCGGCGCCCGCCGCTGGGCCTCAACACAGATCTGCCGGACGCGTACGGAGGCCGCGGACAGTTCGTTGGCAATCTCGACCAGCTCCGCGTACAAGGCTTCGTCCTCCACGCCCTCAAGGACCTGGTGATAGCGGTCCAGCCCCCGGGTGAAGCGGTCGTAGGCCCTTCGCCAGAGGCCCTTGCCGAGTTCTGCATCGTCTTTGCGTCCCTGCCGGGCGGCACTAAAGAATCCCAAGGCTGTCCTAGAGATACTGTCCGGGACCGTGTTCCGGCTCAGCGCTGCCGGCGTTCGAGGACGGCTCCGCCCCCGGCCTGGACGCTGTGGCACGCTGCGGCTCGCCATTCTCGCCGATGACAACGCCCGGCGCGATCATCGTCCCGGGCGGCAGCTGGCGCAGTTGCAGCTGCGCGGCCGCGTGTTCACGGGCGGCGTGCTGCGCCGCAATGGCAGTCTGGATCCCGTGGAAGAGCCCTTCGAGCCATCCGACCAGTTGGGCCTGGGCGATCCGGAGTTCGGCGTCTGAGGGGGTGCTCTCATCGTCAAACGGCAAGTGGATGCGCTCGAGCTCTTCGACCAGTTCCGGAGCGAGCCCGTCTTCGAGTTCCCGGATGGAGCGCTGGTGGATCTCGGCCAGACGCGCGCGGGCGGCGTTGTCCAGCGGCGCCGACTTCACCTCATCCAGCAGTTGCTTGAGCATCGTACCGATCCGCATGACTTTGGCCGGCTCATCGACGAGGTCCTGAACCTGGCCGCCTTTGGCGCGGCCGGCCGGTACTGCTGCGCCTGATGGCGTGGGCCGGGACCCGGCCGCCGCGGGCGGGGCGTCCTCCACGGGCGTTCCCTCGACGGGCAGATCTTCAGCTGACTGGGTGTCGTCCTGATCGCGCATGGGTTCATACTCTCACGTGGCTGCGGATGGGAACGGCCGGCGCGGGGTGCCGCCGTCGCGCCTTAACGGGGGATCGCCGGACACTTTCGTGCCCGGCGATCCCCCAATGAACGCGACGCGTGTACGTCAGCAGCAACGTCCCTGCGGGTTGCTGTCCTGACGGTCTGTGCGGTCGCGCCAGAACTCCCGTTCTGTCATCGGAGCCTCAGCGTGGCTGGTGGCCGTGTGGTGCTCCAAGTACTTTGAATAGGCATCGGCGCCCATGATCGCCTTGAAATACGCGGCGAAGCCGCGGAAACCACCGGCAACCGCGCCCATCAGTGGTGTCCCGCCTTTTCCAGCCGTTGATCGGCCGGCAGCTTCTCCCATTCCGCCATCAGCTCCCGCTCGGACGGCGTCGGGAACAGCCCGGACGGGGCGTAGACCCGGGAGGCCCGCGGCCGGTCCTCGTTGTCCACGGTCGGCATCCCTGCCGCGTGGTTCCGGTACGCACGGATGGTCGCCAGCACGGCGGTGACGATCACGATCAGGCTGAGCACCACGAAGACGATGGACAGGATGCCCTGGATCATGGTGTTGCGGACCACTGCTTCCATGGCCGCGACGGTCTTGGCCGAACCGAAGGACGTCTTACCGTCGGCGAGGGCCTTGCTGAACGCCGCGTTGTTGGCGAAGTAGCCCACCGCGGGCGTGCTGGAGAAGATCTTGTGCATGCTCGCCGTCAGGGTGACCACCGTGGCGAACGCCAGCGGGGTGGCGATGATCCACAGGTACTTGAAGGAGCCGCGCTTGGCCGCGATGGCCAGGCAGACGGAGAGCGCAATTGCCGCGAGGAGCTGGTTGGAGATGCCGAACAGTGGTAGCAGCGTGTTGATGCCGCCCAGCGGATCAGTCACGCCCATCATGAGTACCGCGCCCCAAGCGCCGACCATAACGGCTGTGGCGAGCCAGGCGCCAGGCCGCCAGGAGGATTCCTTGAACTTGGGAATGAAGTTGCCGATCGAGTCCTGCAGCATAAAGCGTGCCACGCGGGTGCCGGCGTCGACGGCGGTCAGGATGAAGAGGGCTTCGAACATGATGGCGAAGTGGTACCAGAAGGCCATCATGGACTGACCGCCGATGAACTGCTGCAGAATGTTCGCCAGGCCTACGGCGAGCGTCGGCGCGCCGCCGGAGCGGGAGATGATGCTCTGCTCGCCGACGTCCTTGGCCGTTTGCGCCAGCATGTCAGGGGTGAGGTTTACACCGGACAGGCCCAGCGAGTTGACCCAGACAGCCGCCGTTTCAACGGTGCCGCCGGTCAGCGCTGCCGGGGCGTTCATGGCGAAGTAGATGCCGCGGTCGATTGAGAGCGCCGCAACGAGGGCCATGATGGCGACGAAGGACTCCATCAGCATGCCGCCGTAGCCGATGAACCGGGTCTGGCGTTCCTTCTCCACAAGCTTGGGCGTGGTGCCCGAGGCGATGAGGGCGTGGAAGCCGGAGAGCGCGCCGCAGGCGATCGTGACGAATAGGAACGGGAAGAGCGCCCCGGAGAAGACGGGGCCGTTGTCACGGCTGGCGAATTCGCTGAAGGCCGGGACGTTGATTTCCGGCCGGACCACCACGATCGCGACGGCGAGCATGCCGATCACGCCGATCTTCATGAAGGTGGAGAGGTAATCGCGCGGGGCCAGCAGCAGCCAT
>JBFGBS010000050.1:0-8824 GCA_041567475.1 Arthrobacter sp. | reverse complement strand
TGCACGGACCAGACCCGTAATGACTGGCTGGTCATCTGCTGCAACCCCTACCCGTGAAACCCCGTAACCCAAGGTAAGAGGCGCACTCATGACCGAGCCAGAACACAACCCCTTCGGCTTCATCGGCCTGACCTACGACGATGTCCTGCTGTTGCCCGGACACACGGATGTGATCCCCTCGGAGGCGGACACCTCCTCGCGGATCTCCAAGCGCATCACGGTCCAGACCCCGCTGCTGTCCGCGGCCATGGACACCGTCACCGAGTCCCGGATGGCGATCGCCATGGCGCGCCAGGGCGGCCTCGGCGTGGTGCACCGCAACCTTTCCATCGCCGATCAGGCCGACCAGGTCGACCGGGTCAAGCGCAGCGAGTCGGGCATGATCACCAACCCGCTGACCATTGGTCCGGAGGCCACACTCGCCGAGCTGGATGGGATCTGCGCCCGGTACCGGGTGTCCGGCCTGCCCGTGGTGGACGAGGGCGGACGGCTGCTGGGCATTGTCACGAACCGCGACACCCGCTTTGTGCCGGAGGCGGACTTCCCGCTGCGCCTGGTCAGCGATGTGATGACCAAAATGCCGCTCGTCACCGGGCACGTCGGGATCAGCCGCGACGAGGCCTCGCACAAGCTCGCGACCAACAAGATCGAAAAGCTCCCGCTCGTCGACGAGCAGGGCCGGCTCCGGGGCCTCATCACCACCAAGGACTTCACCAAGGCCGAGCAGTACCCGCTCTCCACCAAGGACGATGAAGGCCGCCTCCGGGTCGGCGCCGCGATCGGCTTCTTCGGCGACGGCTGGGAGCGCGCCATGGCGCTCGTCGACGCCGGCGTGGACGCCCTCTTCGTCGACACCGCCAACGGCCATTCCCAGGGCGTGCTGGAGATGATCCGCCGGCTCAAGTCGGACCCGGTCGCCGCGCACGTGGACATCATCGGCGGCCAGGCGGCCACCCGCGAAGGCGCCCAGGCCCTCATCGACGCCGGCGCGGACGGCATCAAGGTCGGTGTCGGACCGGGCTCGATCTGCACCACCCGCGTCGTCGCCGGCGTCGGCGTCCCGCAGATCACGGCCATCTACGAATCCGCCAAAGCGGCGATCCCCGCCGGCGTGCCGCTGATCGCCGACGGCGGCCTGCAGTACTCCGGTGACATCGGCAAGGCGCTCGTCGCCGGCGCCGACACCGTGATGCTCGGTTCGCTGCTGGCCGGCTGCGACGAGTCCCCCGGGGACCTGATCTTCGTCAACGGCAAACAGTTCAAGAGCTACCGCGGCATGGGATCCCTCGGCGCGATGCAGACCCGAGGGAAGAACACCTCCTATTCCAAGGACCGGTACTTCCAGGCCGACGTCTCCGGTGATGACAAGCTCATCCCGGAGGGCATCGAAGGCCGCGTGGCCTACCGCGGGCCGCTGTCCTCGGTGGCGTACCAGCTGGTCGGCGGGCTCCGGCAGACCATGTTCTACACCGGCGCCCCGACGGTCGCCGACCTCAAGGCGCGCGGCAAGTTCGTCCGCATCACCCCGGCCGGCCTGAAGGAATCCCACCCGCATGACATCCAGATGACGGTGGAGGCCCCGAACTACGGGTCGCGCTAGGCGCACCGCGCCTCCTGCACGGAAGGGCCCCGGGAACCAGTGAACTACTGGTCCCGGGGCCCTTCCGTACTCCGGCGGCCGGCCGCGGACTTGTCCTGGGAGGATTTGTCCGGCCGGATCGCTACTGGGTCGTGACCGCCGTGTCGTCGAGGTAGAAGAACGTCTTCAACGAGCTGTCCTCGACGCCGAGGAAGCGCAGCGTGACGGTCTTTCCCTTGAACGCGGAGAGGTCGAGGGTCTTCTGCCCGTAGGTCGAGGACTTGTTCAGGTTGGAGTACGTGGTCAGGGTGCTCGTCACACCGGAGCTGATGACCTGGACCTTGAGCGTGTCGTAGACCTTGGTCAGGGTGGTCTCGTCACTGAGGATCTTGAGGTAGAACGAGAGCGTAGCGCTGCCGGCCGAGGACGGAATCGCGACGGTCTGGTCTAGGGTGTAGGACGTGGCCTGGCCGTAGCCGTTCAGTCCGGCAAAACGGGTCCCGGTGCGGGCATCGGGACCGGTTTCGAAGGTGTCCGCGTGATCCGAGGTCCACGCGACGGCGCCTTCTTCGAATCCGGGGTTCAGGAGCAGGTTCCCGGCCGGCGGCGGTGGTGTTCCG
Organism: Arthrobacter sp.; assembly: GCA_041567475.1. Lineage (GTDB taxonomy): Bacteria > Actinomycetota > Actinomycetes > Actinomycetales > Micrococcaceae > Arthrobacter. The sequence goes on along the minus strand of JBFGBS010000050.1, from coordinate 6,625 downwards.
CCCAGAAGCGCCATGGTCGCGGTGGCATCGGAGAGTCCGGCTCCGCAGCCGGCCGTGCAGCCCCCGGGCATGGGGCGGGTGCCCTGCTTGAGGGTGGATTCGACCTGTGCCGGCGTCAGGGCCGGGGACTTCGCCTTCATCAGTGCTGCCAGCCCGGCGATGTGCGGAGCTGCCATGGACGTTCCCTGGTAGCCGGCAAACCCTTCGGAGCCCGGAACGGTGGTTCCGTTGTTGATGGCGGACAGGATGCCCCCGCCGCTGACCCGGGTGTCGCCGCCCGGTGCCGTCAGGTCCACCGAAGCGCCGAAGTTCGAGTAGTAGGACAGCGTCCCGCCGGTGTTGCTCGCGGCCACGGAGACCACGGAATTGCAGTTTGCGGGGCGGAATCCGGAGGCGTCCTGGCCGCTGTTCCCGGCGGCGACGACAACGCTCGAGCCGCGGGCGACCGCGGAGTCAATGGCGGCCTGGTAGGTGACGCCGCAGGCGCCTGAGCCGCCCAGGCTCATGTTGATGACCTTGGCCGGGTTGGCGTTGGCCGGGACCCCGGCGACGGTCCCGCCGGAGGCCCAGATAATGGCGTCCGCGATGTCCGAAAGGGCTCCGCCGCATTTGGCCAGGACCCGGACGGGAACGATCTTTGCGTCCGGCGCGACACCGGCCACGCCTACGGAGTTGGACGTCACGGCGGCCACCGTTCCGGCCACGTGGGTGCCGTGCCAGCTGGAATTGGAGGCCGTGGCCTGCCCGCATTCGCCGGCCGCATACCAGTCGCCCTGATCCTGCGGGTTGGCGTCCCGGCCGTTGCCGTCCCGGGCCGAGGCGGCGTCCGCGACGAAGTCATACCCGGGCAGGACGTTGGCGTCCAGGTCGCTGTGCGCGGTGATGCCGGTGTCGATGACGGCGACGACGGAGCCTGCGCCCGTGGAGACATCCCAGGCGCCCGGGATGCGCATACCGTTCGTGCCGGTGAAATCCCACTGCTCGCCGTAGCGCGCATCGTTGGGGGTCAGCACCGCCGTCATGCGTGCGTCCGGTTCCACGGCGTCGACGGCGCCGGAAGCGACGATTTCAGCCATGAAGTCTTTCGCGGCCTGGCCGGCCAGGGCCCTGTCCGGGGAGATCAGGGTTCCGCCGGTGGCGAGGGTCCGCAGTTCCTGGACTTTCACGCCCGCGGCTTTTGCTGCCTTGCCCCACGCCAGTGCCCGGCCGCCGGGCGTGGAATTGCCCGGCGTTTTCTTGAACGTGACGATGAACTGGGCGTATTCCTCGCCGGCGTTGACCTCCTGGACGGTGGCGGGGGCCCGGTTGCCGGAGGCTCCCGGGTCCGCCGCGACGGGGATGACGGCCAGCGCCATGGTGCCGACGACTGCGGCGAGGGACAAGGCCAGGACACGGGTAGTCCTGTGTGTTGCAGTTCCCATAGATTCTGCTTTCTCGTGCCGGGCATAGGGGTGTGCCCGGGATATTCGGGAGACTCGCCGGGATCAGTCCGCGGGTTGCCGAAAGCAAACGTATTGTTATTTTCACGGGTTGTAAACCCCACTTGACAAAAGAGTCAATCGCGGATGGACTGGGGTCCGCCGGCCGCACCGCCGCGGGCACCGGGCGCGGCGGACCCGGGGCGGACCCGCGGCGGGGCCGGCCAGTGGCACACCGGCAGGCGCCGTCAAGTAAAGTGGGCACGTGACTTACGAGATTGAGATTGGCCGTGGCAAGCGTGGGCGTCGTGCCTACTCCCTCGACGACATTGCGATCGTCCCGAACCGGCGGACGCGGGACCCCCGGGACGTCTCCGTGTCCTGGCAGATTGACGCCTACAAGTTCGATATGCCCGTCATCGCGGCCCCCATGGATTCAGCCATGTCGCCGGAAACCGTCATCGCCCTGGGGCGCCTCGGCGGACTCGGCGTGCTCGACCTGGAAGGCCTGTGGACCCGCTACGAGGACCCGCAGTCCGTCCTCGACGAAATCGGGGCCCTCGCGGACGAGACCAACAGTCCGGCGGTCACACGCCGTATGCAGGAGCTCTACCAGGCCCCGATCCAGCCTGAACTGATCACCTCGCGGCTCGCCGAGATCCGCGCCGCCGGCGTCACCGTGGCCGGCTCCCTCACCCCCCAGCGCACGCAGGAGCACTACAAGACCGTCGTTGCCGCCGGCGTCGACATCTTCGTGATCCGCGGGACCACGGTCTCGGCCGAGCACGTCTCCAAGGACCACGAGCCGCTGAACCTCAAGCAGTTCATCTACGAACTCGACGTTCCCGTGATCGTCGGCGGCGCCGCCGGCTACACCCCGGCGCTGCACCTGATGCGCACCGGTGCCGCCGGCGTGCTGGTCGGCTTCGGCGGCGGCGCGACCACCACCACCCGCCGCGCCCTCGGCATCCACTCACCGATGGCTTCTGCCATCTCTGACGTCGCCGCGGCACGGCGCGACTACATGGACGAATCCGGTGGACGCTACGTGCACGTGATTGCCGACGGCGGCATGGGCGCTTCCGGGGACATCATCAAGGCCATCGCCATGGGCGCCGACGCCGTGATGCTGGGCAGCGCCCTGGCCCGCGCCGACGAAGCGCCGGGCAAGGGCTGGCACTGGGGCCAGGAAGCCCACCACCTCGAACTGCCCCGCGGCGACAGGGTCAACGTCGGAACCGTCGGGCCGCTCGAAGAAGTCCTGTTCGGCCCGGGCCACCACACGAACGGCACGTCGAACCTGATCGGCGCACTGCGCCGCTCGATGGCGACCACCGGCTACTCGGACCTGAAAGAGTTCCAGCGCGTCGACGTCGTCGTCTCGCCGTACCTCGGCTGAATCGCCCCTGCCCATCCGGCGGACGAGGACGTAGTGTGGTGCACTACGAGGTTTGATCCGGATGGAGGCGTGAAATGAACAGTTTTCCCGGCGGTTCTCCCGTGGCCGGAGGTGCGCTTGGCCCGGCCGAGCGTGACGCGTCCCTGGCGGTGCTCAAGGCCACTACGGAACCGGGCAAGGAACTTGACATCCTGATCGTCGGCGGCGGCATCGTCGGCGCAGGGGCCGCCCTCGACGCCGTCACGCGGGGCCTGAGCGTCGGTATTGTCGAAGCCAACGACTGGGCGGCCGGGACGTCGTCCCGGTCCTCCAAGCTCATTCACGGCGGGCTCCGGTATCTGGAGATGCTTGACTTCGCGCTCGTCAAGGAAGCCCTCCATGAACGCGGGCTGATCCTCTCGGTGCTGGCACCGCACCTGGCCCGGCCCGTGCCGTTCCTCTACCCGCTGACCAAACCGTTCCTGGAGCGTCCCTACGTCGGCGCCGGCATCGCCCTGTACGACGCCATGTCCGTTACCGGGGCGCACGGCCGCGGCGTGCCGTTCCACAAGCACTTGTCCCGGCGGGGCACGCTGCGCGCCGCGCCGAGCCTGAAGGACGACGCATTCGTGGGATCCATCCGCTACTACGACGGCCAGGTCGACGACGCCAAGTACGTGGCAAACCTGGTCCGGACCGCGGCATCCTACGGCGCGCATGCCGTCAACCAGATGTCCGTGGTGGACTTCCTGCGCGAAGGCGAACGCGTGGTCGGCGCCAAGGTGGTCAACCACGAGGACGGCACCACGTTCAGCATCCGGGCCAAGCAGGTAGTCAACGCCACGGGGGTCTGGACCGACGAAACGCAGGCCATGGTCACGGAGCGCGGCCAGCTCAAGGTGCGCGCCTCCAAGGGCATCCACCTCGTGGTCCCGCGGGACCGCTTCCAGTCGACCGTGGGGCTGATCCTGAAGACCGAAAAGTCGGTGCTCTTCGTGATCCCGTGGGGGAGGCACTGGATCATCGGGACGACCGACACGGACTGGCACCTCGACAAGGCGCATCCGGCGGCCTCCAGCCAGGACATCGACTACCTCCTGGAGCATGTCAACAAGGTCCTGAAGCGTCCGCTCACGCGGGAAGACGTGGAAGGCGTCTACGCGGGGCTGCGGCCGCTGCTGGCCGGCGAAAATGATTCCACCGCCAAGCTGTCGCGGGAACACATCGTGGCCCACCCCGTGCCGGGGCTCGTGGTAGTCGCCGGCGGCAAATGGACCACGTACCGTGTGATGGCCAAAGATGCCGTCGACGAGGCGACCCGGAGCATGGACGAGCGGGTCCCGCCCAGCTGCACCGAGACCATCCCGCTGCTCGGTGCCAGCGGTTTCAAGGCCGCCTGGAACCGCCGGAGCCGGATGGCCGAGGACAGCGGCGTCCACGTGGCCCGGATCGAGCATCTGCTCAGCCGGTACGGCGCCATGGTCCCGGAGGTGCTGGCCCTCATCACGGAAGATCCGGAACTGGCTGAACCGTTGCCGGGCGCCGACGACTACCTGGCCGCGGAGGCCGTTTACGCGGCCACCCATGAGGGCGCCCGCCACATCCAGGACGTGCTGACCCGCCGGACCCGGATTTCGATCGAAGCGTGGGACCGTGGTGTGTCCGCTGCTCCGGTAGTCGCTAAACTGATGGGGAACGTTCTCGGCTGGAGCGATGCGCAGCGTGAGAGCGAAATCAAGCACTATCTGGCCCGGGTTGACGCGGAACGGCTGAGCCAGCAGCAGCCGGACGACGAGTCCGCCGACGCCGCACGGCTGGGCGTGGAGGACATCGTCCCCTTGCGCTGACCTGCGCTCCGGCCAGCCCTGTTGCCTGTCAACCCGCTGGCCGGCGTGCACTGACGCCACTTCGAAGGGACACCACTTGGCCGAACCACTCGACCGGTATGACGCCGAGCTCACCACACCCGACATGGTCATCCTTGAGCTCGACGCCGCCGACAAGCTGGATGCCGCGGGCCAGCTCGCGGCCCGGATGTTCGAAGCCGGGCGGATCTCGGACCTGGGCGGGTTCCTGGAGCAGGTCAATGCGCGTGAACATCAACTGGCCACCGGCCTCCCCGGCGGGGTGGGCCTGCCCCATGCCCGCAGCGAGCTCGTCTCCCAGACCACCATCGCCGTCGGCATCACGAAGTACGGCCGCGCCTTGGACTTCGGCGCGGCAGACGGTCCCGCCACGGTCATCCTGCTAATCGCCACGCCGGCGGGTTCCTTCTCGGACCACCTTGAGGTGCTCGCCACCTTGGCGCGGTCACTGTCCAAGGAATCCTTCCGGGAGTCCCTGCGCCGGGCCTACGACACTGAGGTGATCGCCGAGCTGATCAATTCCAGCCTGGTGTTCTTCGACCACTAGGGATTGGGGCTGCCCCACTCCAGGGGCAGGCCCTTTCCACCGGTCCGTTCGTTGTTCTACACGGTTACGAAGTACGGTTAACACGTGCTGAAAACTGCCCTCAAACCCCGCTGGATCGCTGGCCTCGCGTTCGCGATCCTGTTCTCCGGGGCGTTCGTGCTCCTGGGCCAGTGGCAGTTCAGCCGGTCGACGCAGCCCGAGATCCCGGTCAGCAGTACTACCGAGGACCCCAAACCGCTTGCCGAAACCCTGCAGCCGGGAGACTTCTTCCCCGGGACGGTCGCAGACCAGATGGTCACGGCCACCGGCAGCTATGACCCGCAGAAACAGATCCTGGTTCCGGACCGCTTCACCGGCGGGGAGGGCGGGGAAAAAGGCTATTGGATCGTGACCGCCTTCGCCGTCGACGGGGCACCGGTTTTGACCGGCACCGCCGCGTCCCCGCAGACCTGGATCCCGGTGGCGCGCGGCTGGGTGGCGGATCCGGCCGCCGCTCCGGAGCCGCCGTCGGGCACCGTTGAGCTCACCGGCCGGCTGCTGCCATCCGAGTCCCCGCTGCCGAACACCGACCCCGGCCCCGGCCGGGCCTCGGCCGTCTCCGTCGCAGAGCTCATCAACGTCTGGGACGTGAGCAGCTACCCCGGATTCGTTGCCGCGACAACCGAACTGCAGGCCGGCACCGACGTCGGCGCGGAATCGGCCGGCAGCACCATCACTCCGCTGCGCGTCGGCCCGCAGCCGCCGGCACAGCAGATCAACTGGCTGAACCTTTTCTATTCCGTGGAGTGGGTCGTCTTCGCCGGCTTCGCGCTGTTCATCTGGTGGCGCCTGGTCAAGGACGACCACCGGCGGGACCTCGAAGACGCCTACGACATCGAGCAGACCGCCCAGACTTCCGGCGTTGACGCCGTTCCGCAATCCACCGACCCGAGAGTGCAACCATGATTGAACCCCAGCCTGCCATCCAGCCACAGACCCCCGCCGGGCAGGGAACCGCCAAGGCCAGGAAGCGCCGCTTCGGCGGAACCGAGGCCCAGATCCGTTCGGCGCTGAAGTTCTACCGGGTGCTCGCCTACCTTACCGGCGCCATGCTGCTCCTGCTCTGTGCCGAACTGATCGCCCGCTACGGGTTCGGTCAATACCTGTTCGCAGGCGGCAGCAACGCGGTCACCGGCGAGCCGTTCGGTCTGGGGTTCGCCGACGCCGAGCCGGCGGGAGTCATCGGCGGCATGAACCTCTCGATCACGGTCCTGATGGTGCACGGCTGGATGTACGTGGTGTACCTGATCTCCAACTTCCGCCTGTGGGCGCTCATGCGCTGGCCGTTCCTCAAGCTCATCCTCCTGGCCCTCGGCGGCGTGGTGCCGTTGCTGTCCTTCTTCGTGGAGAAGAAGTTCCACGCCGAGGTGGACGCCGA
>JBFGBS010000049.1:0-8931 GCA_041567475.1 Arthrobacter sp. | reverse complement strand
GGCGTTACTTGCGGAGCGCGTCGCGGATCTCGGTCAGCAGGGCGATCTGCGGGTCTTCCGCGGACTCGGCCTTGACGTCCTCGTCGATGCCGAGGCCGCGGTTGCGCCGCTCCAGCAGGCGGTTCATGGGCAGGACCACGAGGAAGTAGACGGCCGCGGCGATCATCACGAATGAGATGACCGACGAGAGCACCGCACCGTACCGGAAGCCCTCCCACGCCATCTCCTCCACGCCCCTGGCGTTGAAGAGCCGGCCGATCAAGGGCGTCAGCAGCCCGTCGACAATGGACGTGACGACCGACCCGAATGCTGCGCCGATGACCACGGCGACGGCCAGATCGACGACGTTGCCCTTCATGATGAAATTCTTGAATCCAGTCAGCATGAGACCACGGTAGCCCGGTTCCGTAACCGGCAGGGAGCGCCGGTGTTATCTCCGGGCGTATGACGTCACGGATACGTGGGCGCAGCTTCCAGCCCGAAGTACTCCTCGAGCGTCTGCACGCCACGGGCCTTCATGTCCGTGGCGGCTTCGACGCCGACGAAGCGCAGGTGCCACGGTTCGTAGTAGTAGCCGGTGATCCCGTGGAACATCCAGGGGTAGCGGACCACAAAGCCGAACCGGTGCCCGTTCGACGCCGCCCACACGGCCGCCGGCCGGTCCGCGAAGCACGGCAAGAAACCGCAGGCGCCGCCGCCGTCGCCGATGTCGAAGGACCAGCCGGTCTGATGCTCGGAATACCCGGGCCGGGCCGATGCCGTGTCCGCTTCGGCCCGCCCGCGGGTGTTGGCGTAGTTCGCGTAGGTGGCGGCCTGCGTCGCATACGACCGGTAGCCGCTGGCCAGGGTCATCGTGACGCCGTCCGCCGCCGCCGCCGCGAACATCGCTTCCGCCGCGGCCGCCGTCGTGCTGTTCAACAGGGCCGCCCCGCCGGGGGAGGCGAGCCGGATGCGCGGCGCCACGAGGTCCGCCGGTTCGAAGCCGGCCGGGATCAGCGGCCGAAGTTTGTTGACGATGACCCGGGGGCTGGCGGGGTCGGTGAGGGAATGCTGCGGCGCCGGCGCAGTTCCAGGTCCGGGTCCGGGTGCGGACGCCGCCGGCGGTTCCGTGGCCGCCGCCGAGGAGGCCGCGGCCGGGGTGGGCGTCACCGCCGCCGTCGCCGTGGCGGTTGCTCGCGCGAGGGCAGTGGCGGTCGGCGGGGGAGTGCCGGGGGCGCAGGCGGTCGCTGCTGCCAGGCCGGCCCCGGCCGCGAGTAGACGGCCAAACGCCCTGCGGCCCGGCGGGAGAGCCTGATCATGGCACACGTGTGCTAAACCTTCCTCAGCAACATGCGCCGGATCGAGTGATCCGCGTCCTTGGTCAGGACCAGCTGGGCGCGTCCCCGGGTCGGCAGGACGTTTTCCTCCAGGTTGGGCTCGTTGATGCGCTTCCAGATCCCGCGGGCGGTCTCCTCGGCCTCGGCGTCGGACAGCGTGGCGTACCGGTGGAAGTAGGACTCGGGTTGCGCGAAGGCCGTGCTGCGCAGCGAGCGGAAGCGCTCCACGTACCATTCCTCGATGTAGGAGGTCTTGGCGTCCACGTAGATGGAAAAGTCGAAGAAGTCACTCAGCGCCAGGCCTTGCCGGCCGTCGTGCCGCGGGCGCGCCGGGGCCAGCACGTTCAGGCCTTCCACAATCAGCACATCCGGGCGGCGGACCACGACTTCCTTGCCGGGGACAATGTCATAGGTCACGTGGGAGTACCACGGCGCCCGGACTTCCTCGGCGCCGCTCTTGATTTCGCTCACGAAGCGCAGCAGTGCGCGGCGGTCGTAGGACTCCGGAAACCCCTTGCGGTCGAGCAGGTGGCGGCGCTGGAGCTCCGCAAGCGGGTAGAGGAAGCCGTCGGTCGTGATGAGCTCCACGTTGGGGGTGCCGGGCCAGCGCCGCAGCATCTCCCGGAGCACGCGGGCAATCGTGGACTTTCCCACTGCCACGGACCCGGCCACGCCGATCACAAACGGTGTGCGCTGGGTGGTCTCTCCAAGGAACGTGGTGGTTGCGGCGTGCAGCTGGCCGGCAGCCTCGACGTACAGGTGCAGGAGCCGGGACAAGGGGAGGTAGACCTCGCGCACCTCGCGCATATCCAGGGGGTCATCCAGGCCGCGGAGCCGGACGACGTCCTCTTCGTTGAGGGGTTGCTCCATCTGGGCAGCAAGCCTCGACCACGTCTGCCTGTCCAGCTCCACGAAAGGCGAGACGCCGTCGCCGTTCGTTTCATTGCGTTGGAGAGTCACCCTCCTGATTCTGCCGTTCGCAGGGCCAACTGCGAAATGGGCCGGACGGCCAAGCCCCCTCGTGACCGCCCGGAGACCGGCCCGCCGGGCCGGTACGGACCCCGGCGGCGGTAACCTTCCTTCGTCCCCGCACCCGGAAACCGTTAGGCTTAGGCCCATGTGTGGAATCGTTGGATATGTGGGTCATGCAAATGGCCGGGTAAATGCTGGACACAATGCCCTGGACGTCGTCCTTGAAGGACTCCGGCGCCTTGAGTACCGCGGCTATGACTCCGCGGGGATCGCCGTCGTCGCCGACGGCTCCATATCGTCCCGGAAGAAGTCCGGGAAACTCGCCAACCTGACCGCCGCGCTGGAGGCGGATCCGCTGCCGGAATCGCTGACCGGCATCGGTCATACGCGCTGGGCGACGCACGGTGGCCCGACGGACCAGAACGCGCACCCGCACCTCGCGGACGGCGGCAAGCTGGCCGTGATCCACAACGGCATCATCGAGAACTTTGCCGAACTCAAGCTCGAACTTTCCCGCAAAGGCGTAACATTCGCCTCCGAAACCGACACCGAGGTCGCAGCGGCGCTCCTGGGGGACATCTACCGCGAGCAGCTCGGCGGCGATATCTCCAAGGGCGGACTGACCAAGGCCATGCAGCTGGCCTGCCAGCGACTGGAGGGCGCCTTCACGCTCCTGGCCGTGCACGCGGACCAGCCCGACGTCGTCGTGGCCGCCCGCCGGAACTCCCCGCTCGTCGTCGGACTCGGCGAGGGCGAGAACTTCCTCGGCTCCGACGTCTCCGGCTTCATTGACTACACCCGGCGCGCCGTCGAACTCGGCCAGGACCAGATCGTCACCATCAGCGCCGACGCCGTCGAGATCACCGATTTCTACGGCGCCCCCGCCGAAGGCAAGGAATACCACGTCAACTGGGATCCGGCCGCCGCGGAAAAGGGCGGGTTCCCGTCCTTTATGGAAAAGGAAATCCACGACCAGCCCGACGCCGTCCTGCAGACCCTGCTGGGCCGTTCGGACATCCACGGGAAGCTGACGCTCGACGAACTCCGGGTCGACCCGGAGCTGCTCAAGAACGTCAACAAAATCATCGTTCTCGCCTGCGGAACCTCGGCCTACGCCGGACAGGTCGCGAAGTACGCGATCGAGCACTGGTGCCGGATCCCCACCGAGGTGGAACTCTCCCACGAATTCCGCTACCGCGACCCAATCGTGGACGCCAACACGCTGATCGTCTCCATCTCACAGTCCGGCGAAACCATGGACACCCTGATGGCCGTCCGCTACGCCAAGGAACAGGGCGCCAAGACGGTCTCGATCTGCAACACCAACGGCTCCACCATCCCGCGTGAGTCCGACGCCGTGCTCTACACCCACGCCGGGCCGGAGATTGCGGTGGCCTCCACCAAGGCGTTCCTCGCACAGATCACCGCCGCGTACCTTCTGGGCCTCTATTTGGCACAGCTGCGCGGCAACAAGTTCCAGGGCGAAATCAAGGACATCCTGGCCGACCTGGGCAAGATCCCGGCGAAGATCCAGTCCATCCTGGACAACGAAGCGGAGATCAAGGAACTCGGCGCCTCCATGGCCGAGGCCAAGTCCGTCCTGTTCCTGGGCCGCCATGTCGGCTACCCGGTGGCGATGGAAGGTGCCCTCAAGCTCAAGGAACTGGCCTACATCCACGCCGAAGGCTTCGCGGCCGGTGAACTCAAGCACGGCCCGATCGCGCTGATCGAGGAGGGCCAGCCGGTCTTCGTGGTGGTCCCCTCACCGCGCGGCCGTGATTCGCTGCACGCCAAGGTTGTCTCCAACATCCAGGAAGTCCGCGCACGCGGTGCCAGGACCATCGTGATCGCCGAAGAGGGAGACGAGGCAGTGCAGGCGTACGCCGAGCATGTCTTCTATATCCCGGAGTCCCCGACACTGCTGGCCCCGCTCCTCGCCACGGTGCCGCTGCAGATCTTCGCGCTCGCGCTCGCCTCCGCCAAGGGCTATGACGTGGACCAGCCACGCAACCTGGCCAAGAGCGTGACCGTAGAATAACGCCATGATTGTTGGAATTGGCGTAGACGTCGTAGACATTGAGCGGTTTGGCCGGCAACTGGAGCGGACGCCCGGGCTGCGGGACCGATTGTTCGTCCCCGCTGAGCGCGAATTGAACACCCGCTCCCTCGCCGCGCGCTTCGCGGCCAAGGAAGCGGTGGCCAAGGTGCTCGGGGCCCCGGCCGGCATGAACTGGCAGGACTGCTGGATCGGGCTGGACCAGAATGGACCCACCGTCCAGGTCAAAGGCACCGTGCTGGCCGTGGCGGATTCCAAGGGCGTCAAGCGCTGGCACCTGTCCATGAGCCACGACGGCGGTATTGCCACCGCGACCGTCATCGCCGAAGGCTGACGGCCGGCCGGCCGCCGCCGGCACGAACAGCACCGCACGATCCCCAGCGAATGCACCGTGAACGGACGAAGCCATGATCAGCGCCTACACCGGAACCCAGATACGCGAGGCTGAAAAGCCTTTCCTGGCGGACGGTGCGGGCGCTGTTCTGATGCAGCGGGCCGCTTACGGCCTCGCGAATACCGTGGTCCACGAGCTGCGCGAGCGCGGCCGCAGGCTCTACGGCTCCCATGTTGCGGTGCTGGCCGGCAAGGGCAACAACGGCGGTGACGGGCTCTTCGCCGCGGCGCTGCTGGCCCGGCGCGGATTGCGGGCGACGGCCATCCTGACGGCCGGCGCCGCCCACGAGGCCGGCCTGGCGGAGTTCCGCCGCGCCGGCGGGCACGTCCTGGTCCTGGCCGCGGACAACGTCGCCGGGCTTGCGGCCACCGCGGCGGGCGCCGACGTCGTGATCGATGCGGTGCTCGGAACCGGGGCCCAGGGCGGGCTCCGCGGGCCGGCCGGTGCCCTGCTCGAACAGCTGGCAGGGGCGCGGCCCGGCATGGTGGTCGCCTGCGACATCCCCAGCGGCGTGGACGCCGACACCGGCGAGGTGAACGCCCCGGTGCTGCCGGCGGACGTGACCGTCACGTTCGGTGCCGCCAAAGCAGGCCTGCTGGCCGATCCCGGCGCGGATTCCGCCGGGCGTGTCCACGTCATTGCGATCGGGATCGAAGCAGCATTGCCGGAACCGGTGCTGCGCAGGCTCGAGTCCGCGGACCTCCGCGAACTCCTGCCGCGTCCGGTCCGGCGGGCCCACAAGTACAGCCGCGGAGTCCTCGGCGTCGTCGCCGGCTCGGAACGGTATCCCGGGGCCGCGGTCCTGGCATGCCAGGGGGCCCTCGCCGCGGGCGCCGGCATGGTCCGCTACCTTGGACCGCCGGACGTGGCGGACCTGGTCCGTGAATCCTGCCCCGAAGTGGTGTGCGGGCAGGGGAGTGCGGCCGAAGCCCACGTCCAGGCCTGGGTCCTGGGCCCGGGCGTCGACGACGCGGCAGGCGATCAGCTGCAGCGCATCCGCGACGCCGCCGCCACCGGCCTGCCCGCCGTGGCCGACGCCGGCGCCCTGCCCGCCCTGCCGCGCCGCCTCGACCCCCACATCATCCTGACCCCGCACCTGGGCGAACTGGCGGCCCTCCTGGCCGGCTACGGCAGCGGCGCGGACCGGGCAGGACTGGAGGACGCCACACTCGCCGCAGTCCGCCGCGGCGCCGCCCTGACCGGCGCCACCGTGCTGCTCAAGGGCGCTACGACCCTCGTCGCCGCTCCCGGCGGCACGGTGTTCAGCCAGTCCGAGGCGACGCCCTGGATGGCCACGGCGGGCAGCGGCGACGTCTTGGCCGGGGTGCTCGGCGCGCTCCTGGCGCAGCTCTCCGGGAGCAGCCCCGCGCACGGGAACCCGGCGGACCGCTGGGCGGCGGTGGCGGCCGCGGCCGCCAGCCTCCACGGCCGGGCCGGTGTCCTCGCGTCCGCAGGCGGCCCCGTCACGGCGACCGCCGTCGCGCATGCCGTACCGGAGGTCATGCGGCGGACGTAACAGAGTTTGAAAGCAGCGCACGAAGCTAATTTACTAAGGCGACTTACTAGTAGTCTGTCTAGGGATAAACCGCACGAACGAGGAGTACACATGGAAGTCTGGCCCGGATCGGCTTATCCGCTGGGAGCCACTTTTGACGGCACCGGCACGAACTTTGCCCTGTTCAGCGAGCGCGCCGAAAAGGTTGAGTTGTGCCTGCTGGCCGACGATCTCTCCGAGACCCGGATCGAACTGACCGAGGTGGACGGCTACGTCTGGCACTGCTACCTCCCGCACGTCCAGCCCGGACAGAAGTACGGGTACCGGATTCATGGCGAGTACGAGCCGGATCACGGCAACCGGTTCAACCCGAACAAGCTGCTGATGGATCCTTATGCGAAGGCGATCCAGGGCCAGATTGATTGGGACCCGGCGCTTTTCTCCTACAACTTCGGCGACCCCGCCTCCCGGAATGACTCCGACTCGGCACCGCACACCATGCACGGCGTCGTCATCAACCCGTTCTTCAACTGGGACGGTGACCGGCAGCTGCGCATCCCGTACCACGAGTCCGTCATTTACGAGGCCCACGTCAAGGGCCTGACCGAGATGCACCCGGACATTCCCGAAGAGCAGCGCGGCACCTACGCGGGCGTCGCCCATCCCGCCGTGATCGAACACCTCAAGAAGCTGGGGATCACCGCCATCGAGCTGATGCCGGTGCACCAGTTCGTCAACGACGGCACGCTGGAGGAGAAAGGCCTCAACAACTACTGGGGCTACAACACCATCGGGTTCTTCGCACCGCAGAACACGTACAGCTCCAGCGGCGACGTCGGTCACCAGGTCCAGGAATTCAAGGCCATGGTCCGTGACCTGCACAAGGCCGGCATCGAGGTGATCCTGGACGTGGTGTACAACCACACCGCGGAAGGCAACCACCTCGGCCCCACGCTGTCCTTCAAGGGCATCGACAACGCCGCCTACTACCGGCTGGTGGACGATGACCAGAAGCACTACATGGACTACACCGGCACCGGTAACTCGCTCAACGTCCGGCACCCGCACTCCCTGCAGCTGCTCATGGATTCCCTGCGCTACTGGGTGACCGAGATGCACGTGGACGGGTTCCGCTTCGACCTCGCCTCCACCCTCGCCCGCGAGTTCTACGACGTGGATAAACTCTCCACCTTCTTCGAACTGATCCAGCAGGACCCGATCGTCTCCCAGGTGAAGCTGATCGCCGAACCGTGGGACATCGGCCCCGGCGGCTACCAGGTGGGCAACTTCCCGCCGCAGTGGACCGAGTGGAACGGCAAGTACCGCGACACGGTCCGGGATTTCTGGCGCGGGGAACCGTCCACCCTCGGCGAATTCGCTTCCCGGTTGACCGGCTCGGCCGACCTCTACGAGAGCTCGGCCCGGCGCCCGGTGGCCTCGATCAACTTTGTCACGGCCCACGACGGCTTCACGATGCGGGACCTCGTCTCCTACAACGAGAAGCACAACGACGCCAACGGCGAGGGCAACAACGACGGCGAATCCCACAACCGGTCCTGGAACTGCGGTGTCGAGGGTGAGACGGACGACGATGCAGTCCTGACCCTCCGCGCCCGCCAACAGCGGAACTTCATCGCCACCTTGCTGCTCTCGCAGGGTGTACCGATGCTCCTGCACGGGGACGAGCTGGGCCGCACCCAGAAGGGCAACAACAACACCTACTGCCAGGACTCGGAACTGAGCTGGGTGCACTGGGACGCCATGGACCAGCCCCTTGTGGAGTTCACGGCGTTCGTCAACAAGATCCGCCATGACCACCCGATCTTCCGGCGGAGCCGGTTCTTCGACGGACGCCCGGTCCGCCGCGGCGAGGGCGAAAAACTCCCCGATATTGTCTGGCTGAACACGGACGGCCAACCCATGCTGCCGGAGGACTGGGACAGCGGGTTCGGCCGGACCATCGGCGTATTCTACAACGGCCTCGGGATCCAGGAACAGGACTCCCGCGGACGCCGGATCACCGACGACAGCTTCCTGCTGGCCTTCAATGCCCACGACGACAACGTGGACTTCGTGATTCCGCCGGACGAGTACTCGCCACTATGGGAGATCCTGGTCGACACCGCAGACCGGGCCTATTCCCACAAGCAGCTCAAGGCAGGCTCCGTGCTGAAGCTGGCCGCGAAGTCCCTCGTGGTGCTGCGCGCCTACTCGGGCCCGGAGGTGGAGGTGGATTACTCGGCCGCCGCGTCGCTTGCTGCCCGGACGGAAACCCCGGACGAGGAGACGCAGGAGGCCCCGGAGGCTCCGGAGGCTCCTAAGACGGAGACTCCGGAAGAGGCGCCTGCAGCGCCCGAGCAGGAGGCTCCGGAAGAGGCACCCGCTCCGGCGAAGGCCGCACCCGCCAAGACCGCTCTCGCGAAGGGTGGCAAAGGCCGCCCCAACCGCAAGCCCCGGGGCAAGAAAGGACACGCTTCATGAAGACCCCCATCTCCACCTACCGGTTGCAGATCCGTTCCGGCTTCACGCTCCAGGATGCCGCCGCGACCGTGCCCTACCTCAAAGCGCTGGGCGTCGACTGGGTCTACCTTTCTCCCATCCTGACCGCGGAAAAGGGCTCGGACCACGGCTACGACGTGACTGACCCCTCCGCCGTCGACCCGGACCGGGGCGGACCCGAAGGGCTGGCCGCCCTCTC
>JBFGBS010000048.1:0-8948 GCA_041567475.1 Arthrobacter sp. | reverse complement strand
GGAGTAGACCGCTTCTACCCCGCCGGGAACGAGGACCTGCTCAGGACGGTCGCCAACCAGGGCGCTGTCCTCGCCGAAGTTCCGCCCGGGTCGGCGCCCACCCGGTACCGGTTCCTTCAACGGAACCGGCTCATAGCCGCGCTGGCATCGGTCACCGTGGTGGTTGAGGCGCGGTGGCGGTCCGGGGCGCTCAATACCGCCCACCATGCCGAAAGCCTGGGCCGGGCGACCGCCGCCGTGCCGGGCTCGGTCCACAGCGCCAACTCCGCCGGCTGCCATCGGCTGTTGCGGGAGGGCGGCGCTGTCTGTGTGACGGACGCCGGGGAGATCGCCGAGCTGGCGGCCCCCAACGGGACCTCGCTGTCCGAGGAAAAAGCGGGCCGGACAGAACCCCATGACGGACTGAACCTCGAAGACCTGATCCTGCTCGATGCGCTGCCGCTGCGGACCACCACCACCGTCAACAAGCTCGCGGTCGTGGCCGGGCTGAGCCCGGACTCGGTGCGGGCCGGCCTCGGACGGCTCGGGCTCCTGGGGCTGGCCGCCTCGGAGCGGGGCGGCTGGAAGCGGGCGGGCAAGTCCGGCTGACCCGCGGCCCGCGACCTGCGACTCGTTACCCGCGACAGCACCGGGATCGGCCCTGACCATCACGCGCGGGAACGGCGGCGCGCCGCCGGGCTCCTTGATCGGCCCGCGAAGACTGCGAGAGTAGGGGAGTGACTTCAGAAGAGCTCCCGGCCGCCCTGGCCAGCGCCGCGCGCCGTTTCGGCCAGTACCTGACGGCGGAACGCGGCCGGTCCGCCCATACGGTGCGCGCCTACTTGTCCGACGTCGGAAGCCTCCTGGCCCATGCGGCATCGGAAGGCATCGAGGACCCCGCCGGGCTCGAACTCGGAACGCTCCGGCGCTGGCTCGGCGCGCAAAGCGAGTCCGGTATGTCCCGGGCCACCCTGGCCCGCCGGTCCGCGACCGCACGGGCATTTACGGCCTGGGCTGTGCGCGAGGACATCATCGCAGCGGACCCCGCGCTCCGGCTCCGGGCGCCCAAGCCGGAGAAGTCACTGCCCGGCGTGCTGCACCAGCGGCAGGTCGTGCGGCTGGTGGAGGGAGCCGGGGCTGCCGCGGCCGAAGGCGCGCCGCTGGACTTACGCAACAAGGCCATGGTCGAGCTCCTCTATGCGACCGGCGTCCGCGTCGGTGAGCTGGCTGGCATGGACATCGACGATCTTGATCCGGACCGGCGGACCCTGCGGGTTCTGGGCAAGGGCAACAAAGAACGCACGGTACCGTACGGGCTGCCGGCCGCGCTCGCCGTCGACGACTGGCTCCGGCGCGGCCGGCCGGCCCTGGTCAACGGGTCCAGCGGTCCGGCGCTGTTCCTCGGCGCCCAGGGCAAGCGGGTCGATCAGCGCCAGATCCGCAGCGTCGTCCGCCGGATGCTCGAGGCGTTGGGGGATACTGCCGCCACCGGGCCGCATGCGCTGCGGCACTCCGCCGCGACCCACCTGCTCGACGGCGGGGCTGACCTGCGCGCCGTGCAGGAAATTCTCGGCCACAGCAGCCTCGCCACCACGCAGCTCTACACCCATGTGTCCGTGGAACGGCTGCGGCAGGGGTACCAGCAGGCGCATCCCCGGGCGTAACAAAACCGCCGGTAGCAGAGCTCTCCTGATCGTCCGGGGGCGGGGCGGCGTGCCGGACCGGGACGCGCCGGGCAGCACTGGCGTATTGCAGGGGTGTGCGGCACAATAAAAGTCGCATCCGGGAGGTTTCAAGTGCAGCTTGAAGCCGAGATGGTCCGCGCCCCGGCGTGGATCCCGGAAATACATTGGTATTCTGGCAGGACCGCTGGCACCACTACGGGTCCGGTAACAGGCAGACATCCAGGCAGAGGTCGTTGGGGAAGACGTACCTACAGCTATGGAGGATGGAATGTCTGTTGCACTGACCCGCGGTGTGTTGTTCGTTCACTCGGCCCCGACTGCCCTGTGTCCCCACGTCGAGTGGGCCATAGGATCCGTCGTGGACAAGCGGACGGACCTTGAGTGGACGGCGCAGCCTGCCGCGCCCGGAATGTTCCGGGCCGAGCTGTCGTGGACTGGAGCGCAGGGCACGGGGGCTCAATTGGCGTCCGCTCTGCGAGGTTGGGCGCACCTGCGCTATGAGGTGACCGAAGAGCCCAGCCAGGGCGTGGACGGCGGCCGCTGGTCGCATACCCCGGACCTGGGGATCTTCCACGCCACCACTGACGTCCACGGAAACATCATGGTCTCCGAAGACCGCATCCGCTATGCCTACGAAGCCGGCGCCGGCGATCCCTCCGCGGTCTACCACGAGCTCTCCCTCGCCCTTGGCGAAGCGTGGGATGAGGAGCTGGAGCCTTTCCGGCATGCAGGCGAGGGCGCCCCGGTGCGCTGGCTCCACCAGGTCGGCTGACGCCGCGCAAGACCACTTCCATAGCTGTGCGCCAAATAAGAGATGGCGGCAATGTTCCCCGGGAACATTGCCGCCATCTCTCATTTGGGCGCGGAAACCCGGCACGTGTGCCGGGGCGGGTAGTTACACGCTGCGGACCGCGATAACGGCGTTGTGGCCGCCGAATCCGAAGGAGTTGCTCAGCGCGACGATGTCGCCGGCCGGCAGGTCCCGGGCCGTGGTGACGACGTCGAGCGGGATCTCCGGGTCCTGGTTCTCCAGGTTGATGGTCACCGGCGCCTTGCGCTCGTACACAGCGAGCACAGTCAGGACTGCCTCCACCGCGCCGGACGCACCCAGCAGGTGGCCCATCTGGGATTTCGTGGCGGAGACGGCCACGTTGTCCACGTGGCTGCCGAGGGCTGCCTTCAGGGCGGTGTACTCGGGCTTGTCGCCGACCGGGGTGGAGGTGGCGTGCGCGTTGACGTGCACGACGTCCTCGGCCTGGATGCGGCCGTCGAACATGGCGGCCTTCAGGGCGCGTGTGGCACCGAGGCCTTCGGGGTCCGGGGCCGTGATGTGATAGGCGTCGGCCGTGACCGAGGTGCCGGCGAGTTCGGCGTAGATCCGGGCGCCGCGGGCCAGGGCGTGCTCCTCGGCTTCAATCACCAGCGCGCCGGCACCTTCGCCCATGACGAAGCCGTTACGGTCGACGTCGTAGGGGCGTGAGGCGCGCTCGGGCTCATCGTTCCGGCGTGAGAGGGCGTGCATCGCGGCAAACGCGGCGATCGGCATCGGGTGGATGGCGGCTTCGGCTCCGCCGCAGACGACGACGTCGGCCTTGCCGGAGCGGATCAGCTCAAGTCCGAGGTGGAGGGCTTCGGTGCCGGAGGCGCAGGCGGAGACGGGGGTGTGGGCGCCGGCGCGGGCACCCAGGTCCAGGCTGACCGCGGCCGCGACGCCGTTGGGCATCAGCATGGGCACCGTCATGGGCAGGACGCGGCGGGTACCCTTTTCGCGCAGGGTGTCCCATGCGTCCAGGAGGGTCCAAACGCCGCCGATCCCGGTGGCGAAGGCCACGGCCAGGCGGTCGTGGTCAATCTCGGCAATGCCGGAGTCTGCCCAGGCCTCACGGGCGGCGACGACGCCGAACTGTGTGGACGGGTCCATGCGCTTGGCTTCGACGCGGGTCAGGACATCCAGGGCGGGGGTGGAGGCCCGGGCGGCAAATTGCACCGGCAGTTCGTACTTGGCCACCCAGTCGTCCTCAAGCGTGCGCGCACCGGAGACGCCTTTGAGGGCGTTCTTCCACATAGTGGGAACGTCGCCGCCAATGGGTGTGGTGGCACCCAGACCGGTGATGACTACTTTGCGTGTCATGGGATCACTCTCTGTCGATGCGCGTGCCGGGTCCGGTGCCATCGCGGAAGGCGGGCCGGGGCGTGCGTAGGAAAAACTCTTATGACCCTGCGGACGGGGTCCGGCAAGGGTGTGTCACAGGTCCGACGGGCGAAAGGGAGACTCCGCGCGGCCGGTCAGGGTGCAGGTGCACCGGTCCGGGGCGCTGCTGGAGCGGACCCCGGACCGGGCACTGGTTCCCGCCATCAGGCAGGAGGCAGGACTAGGCCTGGGCGTTGGCGATGAAGCTGACAGCGTCGCCGACGGTCTTGAGGTTCTTGACCTCTTCGTCCGGGATACGGACGCCGAACTTCTCTTCGGCGTTGACCACAATGGTCATCATCGAGATGGAGTCGATGTCCAGGTCCTCGGTGAAGGACTTGTCCATCTCGACAGCCTCCGTCGCGAGACCGGTCTCTTCGTTGACGATTTCAGCCAGGCCGGCCAGGATTTCTTCGTTGCTCGCCATGGGTGGCTCCTTTTCTTGTTGTTGTCCTCCACCGCCGGGGGTGCCGGCGGTGGTGGACGGAAATGAGACAAACCGAGGGTTCGGCTTGGTTCGGGAATCCGTGCTGGGTAGTACGTATTCAGTTCGGGAGGGGCGGTGTGTACCTTACGGCAGCACAACCACCTGGGCACCGAAGACCAGGCCGGCTCCGAAGCCGATCTGCAGTGCCAGTCCACCACTGAGCTCAGGATTTTCCTCGAGCAGGCGGTGGGTGGCGAGGGGGATCGAGGCCGCCGAGGTGTTTCCGGCGTCCGCGATGTCGCGGGCAATGGTGACGGTCTCCGGCAGTTTCAGCTTCTTGGCCATCTCGTCGATGATCCGCATGTTGGCCTGGTGCGGGATGAACGCCACGAGGTCCTCGGACCGGACGCCGGCGGCCTCAAGGGCCTGCTCGGCGACCTTGGCCATTTCCCACACGGCCCAGCGGAAGACGGTCTGGCCGTCCTGGCGGAGCGTGGGCCACACGGCGGCGTCGGTCACAGCGGCCTCGGCGTCACTCAGGCCGCTGCCGGGGCGGGCAGCGGCGTCGCGGGTCGCCAGCTGGGAGTGCGTCATGCCGATCGCGTCCCACTTGCTGCCGTCCGAGCCCCAGACGGACGGGCCGATGCCGGGAGTGTCGGACGGGCCGATCACGACGGCGCCGGCGCCGTCGCCGAGCAGGAAGGAGATGGTGCGCTCGGTGTTGTCGATGACGTCCGAAAGCTTTTCGGCACCGACCACAAGCACGTACTTGGCCGCGCCGGAGCGCACCAGCGAATCGCCCTGGGCGATGCCGTAGCAGTACCCCGCGCAGGCCGCGGAGATATCGAAAGCCGGTGCCGGTGTGGCGCCGAGGCGATCGGCCAGGCTGGCAGCTGCGGACGGAGTCGCATACGGGTGCGTCACGGTGGAGACGATGACGGCGCCGAGCTCGGAAGCCTCGATGCCGGCTTTCGCCAGGGCCTCGCGGGCGGCGCCTTCGGCCATGTCGATGACGCTGATTTCGGCGGAGGCCCGGTGCCGCGTGACAATGCCGGTACGCTGGCGGATCCATTCATCCGAGGAGTCGATCCACTGGCACACGTCCTCGTTGGTGACGATCACGTCGGGCCGGTAGGCGCCGACACTCATGATGCGGGTGTTCGGCTGTACGGGCGCCTGCTTCAGAGTGGGTACGCTCATGCCCCTCCCTCCAGTTCTGCAAATAGGGCCAGGGCCGCGGAGAGATCGTCCGGGGTCTTGACAGTGACGGTCTTGACGCCGGGCATGCCGCGTTTGGCGAGGCCTGCGAGGGTTCCGGCCGGAGCCAGTTCAATCACGCCGGTCACGCCGCGCTGCACCAGGTTTTCCATGCAGAGGTCCCAGCGGACGGGGCGGGACACCTGGGCGATCAGGCTCTCGACGGCGGCACTACCGTCCGTGACGTCCGCGCCGTCGAAGTTGGACAGCAGGGGAACCTTCGGGTCTTTCGGGGCCAGTGAGGGCCGGAGGGCCTTCAGGGCGTCCACGGCGGGGGACATGTGCGAGGTGTGGAAAGCACCCGCGACCTTCAACGGAATGACCCGGGCCTTGGCCGGCGGGTTCTCGGCGAGGGCTTTGAGCTGCGCCAGCGTTCCCGCGGCAACCGTCTGGCCGGCTCCGTTGACGTTGGCGGCCGTGGCGCCGGAGGCTTCGATGGCGGCCAGCACCTCGGCGGGGTCGCCGCCGACGACGGCACTCATGCCCGTCGGCGTCGCTGCTGCTGCTGCGGCCATGCTGTTCGCCCGTTCGCGGACAAACGTCATGGCCTCCGTCTCGGTCAGGACGCCGGCCAGGGCCGAAGCCGTGATTTCGCCGACGGAGTGACCGGCGAGGACGATCGGCAGCGTGCCCAACTCGACGTCAAAGAGGGATGCCGCGGCCACCAATCCGGCGGCGACGATCAGCGGCTGCGCGACGGCAGTGTCCTTGATGGTCTCCTCGTCGGAGGTGGTGCCGTGGGCGGTGAGGTCGATACCTGCGATTTCGCTAAGGGAGGCCAAATGGCCTGCGACGGGCGGTAGTTCCAGCCACGGGGCTAGAAAACCGGGGGTCTGGGAGCCCTGTCCAGGGCAAACGATTGCAAGCACGTATCCAGCTTTCCAAATTAGCGCGTGATTATCGGTGTATTCATGCACCAAGCTCACTGGGTCAGTTTGTAGGAAGTCTACAACTGCTCAGGAGCTGGTGCGCGAGGGTTGGCGTTCCGTGGCAGGCTTCGGCTGGGCCGAGAGCCGGCCTACGACCAGCGCCGTTTGGAGGACAAAGGCCTCCCGGGGCAGCAGCGGATCCCACCCCGTGACGTCACACACGCGCTTGAGCCGGTACCGCACGGTGTTGGCATGGACGAAGAGTTCACGGGCCGTTGCCTCCAGGGAATGACCCAGTTCCAAGTAGCTGCCCAAGGTCTCGACCAGCCCGTTGGAGGCGGCCAGCAGGGGCCGGTAGATATTCTTGATCAGGCACCGCCGGGCCGCGTCGTCACCGGAAATCACCCGCTCCGGCAGAAGGTCGTCAGCCGCGACCGGCCGCGGCGCGGACGGCCAGGCCCGGGCCGCCGTGAGCCCGGCGAAGGCGGACTGGGCGGAGCCGCTGGCCTCGACCAGGGACCCCGCCTCGGGTCCGTAGACCACAGGCCCGGGGGCGAAGAGCTCGCTGAGCTTCAGGTAGGCCGTCTCCCGGTCCTGGACGCCGCCAAGGATGAGGATGAGACGGTCGCCCTGGATGCCGACGAGGGCGTCTTCGGCGAAGCGGCCCGCCGTGCGGCGCAACTCACTGACGTAGCTGGCGCTGGGTTCGGACGGCGAATTGCCCACCATGACGGTGAAACGCTCCTGTGCCTTCCAGCCCAGCGCCGCGATCCGCGACCGCAGCGCATCCGTGTTTTCGCCGCGCAGGATCGCATCGACGATGAGGGCCTCCAGCCGCGTGTCCCAGGAACCGCGGGACTCCGCCGCCCGGGCGTAGACATCCGCAGCGGCGAACGCGACTTCCCGCGAGTAACGCAGTACGGCCTCGCGCAGGGCGCCCTGGTCCGCCTCGGGGGCAATCACGGGGACCTGGTCCTCCACGACTTCCACCACGATCCGGATGAGCTGGAGGGCTTTCTGCAGACTGATCGAACGGGTCAACTCGGTCGGTGCCGTGCCGAAGACGTCGGAGAGGATCCACGACGGCGAACTCGGGCGCTCGTACCACGTCACAAAGGCCGCGATACCGTTCTGGGCCACCATGCCCAGCGCGGAGCGTTCATCGGAGTTGAGCCGGCTGTACCACGGCAGCGATTTCTCGAGCTGGCGCAGCGTGGTGGTCGAGAGTTGCCCCACGCTCGTCCGCAGCTTCTTGAGGGTCTCAGCCTTCTCCGGGCTCATGGCCCTCGAAGCCGGCTTACGTTTTGCGGGGGTAGTGGTGGGCTCTGCCATGCATCGAGCATACGGTGCCCGCCGGTCAAGCTCCATTTGTGCGAAGGCTACAACGGGGTTGGTTGTGGATCACAGTCCGCCGCAGGCCCCGGTGCGGCCGCGCCGACCGGGACGCCGCCGCCCCCCGGGAACGAGGTCCTTGCCGGCTGAGCTTAAACGGCGACGGCGGCCCCCACCAGTGTGGTGGGAACCGCCGTCGTGGGCCGTTGATACGGCTGCGGGACCCGGGTTAGGAGTCGCCGCCGGCGTTGCCGGTGGTGCCGGCATTGACGTCGAGCAGGCGGTACTTCTCGATGGCCTGCGCCGGCGCCTGGGCGTCGACTTCGCCGCGGTGGGCGAGCATCTGCAGGGAACGGACCACGATGGAGTGGGTGTCGTTCTTGAAGAAGCGGCGTGCGGCGGCGCGGGTGTCGGAGAAGCCGAAGCCGTCGGCTCCGAGGGAGGCGAAGTCGTGCGGGAGGTACTGGCGGATCTGGTCGGGGACGGCCTTCATGTAGTCGGTGACGGCCACGATGGGTCCGGGGGCGTCGGCGAGGGCTGCGGTCACGTACGGAATCCGGGGTTCCTGGCCGGGGTTGAGGAAGGCTTCTTCCTCGGCGTTCATGGCGTCCCGGCGCAGTTCGGTCCAGGACGTCACGGACCAGACGTCCGCGGCGACGCCCCAGTCCTCGGCGAGGATCCGCTGGGCCTGCAGGGCCCAGGGGACGGACACGCCGGAGGCGAGGATCTGCGTGCGGGGACCCCCGGTGGTGGCGGGGGCGAGCAGGTAGATGCCCTTGATGATCCCTTCGGTGTCCAGCTCCGCCGGGGCGGCGGGCTGGCTGATGGGTTCGTTGTAGACCGTGAGGTAGTACATGACGTTCCGGGACGGGTCGTTGTCGGCCGGGCCGGGCCCGTACATCCGGTTCAGGCCGTCCCGGACGATGACGCCCATCTCGTAGCCGTAGGCCGGGTCGTAGGTGAGCACGGCCGGGTTGGTGGAGGCCAGGATCGGGGAGTGCCCGTCGGCGTGCTGGAGGCCTTCCCCGGTCAGGGTCGTCCGGCCGGCGGTCGCGCCGATGATGAACCCGCGGGTCATCTGGTCCGCGGCGGCCCAGAAGGAATCCCCGGTGCGCTGGAACCCGAACATGGAGTAGAAGACGTAGACCGGGATCAGGGGTTCGCCGTGGGTGGCGTAGGCGGTGCCGGCGGCGGTGAACGCCGCGACG
>JBFGBS010000047.1:0-8956 GCA_041567475.1 Arthrobacter sp. | reverse complement strand
GGGGCGCGGAGCGCGGCGGTGGTGGCCGGTGCCGCGCAACTGGCAGTCGACCTGCACGCCCCGCTCCGGCTCGTCCACGTCACCTCAGAAGGGCCCGGGACCGGAGAGGGGCACGGCCTGGGTGCTCCCCGGCAGGGCCAGACGCTGGTGGACAACGCGGTTGCCGAGGCCCGGAAATACGAACCCGGCCTGCAGATTGACGGGATCCTGGCCCACGGCCAGGCCGCCAAAGAGTTGCTCGCCGCCGCAGCCGACGCTGACGTGCTGGTGCTCGGCGTTCACTCCCCCGGACATGGTCGGGGAAACACCGTCTCGGCGGTGCTGCACAAAGCCGGCTGCAACGTACTGATCGCCCGTTGAACGGATCCGCCGGGAAGCCCCGGCGGCCGCCGGCACAGCCCGCTGACAGGATCGACAGGAACAGGAGGCCGCCGTGAGGGTTTGGCGGGTTGGACAGCCGGGACCGATTTCCACTGGCCCGCTGGAGGCCGCCGAGTGTCCGGACCCCCGGCCCGGGCGCGGCCAGGTCCTCCTCCGGGTCCGCGTCTGCGGCGTGTGCCGGACTGACCTGCACCTCGCCGAGGGCGACCTCCAGCCGCGGCACCCCGGCATCATCCCGGGCCACGAAGTCGTCGGCGAAGTGCTCGAGTCCGGCCCGGGAGCCGGCCGGTTCCGGGCCGGCGAACGCGTCGGGGTCGCGTGGCTGGGCGGAACCTGCGGGTCGTGCCGTTTCTGCCTGCGCGGCCAGGAAAACCTTTGCCTGTCCCCCACCTTTACGGGCTGGGACCGCGACGGCGGCTACGCGGAGCTGATCACGGTGGCCGAGGACTTTGCCTACCGGATTCCGGAGGTTTTCACGGATGAGGAGGCCGCGCCCCTGTTGTGTGCCGGGATCATCGGCTACCGCGCCTTGAGCCGCGCCGAGCTTCCCATCGGCGGCCGGCTGGGAATCTACGGCTTCGGCGGTTCAGCCCATCTCGCCGCCCAGATCGCCCTGCACCGGGGAGCCCGGGTCTATGTCATGACGAGGTCGGAAGAGGCCCGTCGGCTTGCCCTGTCGTTGGGCGCCAGCTTCGTCGGTGGGGCCACGGACGTGCCGCCGGACCCGCTGGACTCCGCCATCCTGTTTGCCCCGGCCGGCGGGCTGGTGCCCGTGGCACTGCGCGCCTTGGACCGCGGCGGGACTCTTGCGGTGGCGGGAATCCACCTGAGCGATATCCCGCCGTTGCACTACGCCGCGGATCTTTTCCAGGAGCGGCAGCTCCGCAGCGTCACCGCCAACACCCGGGCCGACGGCGAGGAGTTCTTCCGCGTCGCCGCCGAGATCCCGATCCGGCCCACCACGATCGCGTACCCCTTCGCCGCCGCGGATCAAGCGCTGCGGGATCTCGCGGCGGACCGGATCACCGGTGCCGCGGTGCTGCGGGTGGCCGGGGCCGGCTGAGCCGCACGGCGCGGGTTCCCGGTCAGCGGGACCGCAGGTCCGGGTACCGGAATTCGTATTCCTGTCCGGCACGGAGCAGGGCCTGTTCGGCGCCGACCCGGACCAGCACCGGGGCGGCGTCGCCGGGGGCCGCCGACACCTGCAACCGGCCGGTCTCGAGCCGGACGGAAAGCAACTGGTCACGGTAGCGGACCTGGAACGTCACTTCATGGAGCTGCGCGGGCAGCCGCGGGGTGAAGTCCAAGGCGTCGCGGGTGATTCGCAGCCCGGCGAAGCTGCGCTGGACCACGTCGATCGAGCCCGCCATGGCGCCCAAGTGGATGCCGGCGCGGGTCGTTCCGCCCTGGGTGTCGTCCAGGTCTGCGTCGAGGGCTTCCCGGAACGTGTCCCACGCCCGCTCCGGGTCCCGCTGCGCCAGGACGGAGGCGTGCGCCACCCGGCTCAGGGTGGAGCCGTGGGCAGTCCGGGCCAGGTAGAAGTCGACGGTGGCGGCGATCTGGGCGGGTGTCACCGAATAACCCATGCGGTCCAGGAATGCCAGCAGCTGGTCCTCGCCCAGGACGTACAGGAGCATCAGGACATCGGCCTGCTTGGCCAGCCGGTAGTGGTTGGTGCTGTCGCCCTCGGCTTCCAGGATCAGGTCCAGGCGTTCGATATGCCGGTAGGTCCGGCGGTAGTGTTCCCAGTCAAGTTCCCGCAGGGCGCTGTAGCCCTCAAACTGGCTGATGATGCCGTCGCCGTGGAACGGAACGTACATCCGCCGGCTCAACCGCTCCCACCCCTCGATCTCGGGACCGGCCACGCCGAGCCTGGCGCGCAGTTCATCCATGTCGAAGCCCTGCACGGAGTGCATGATCCAGACCGCCTGGTCAAAGACCCAGGCTGCCATGATGTTGGTGTAGGCGTTGTCAGCCAGGCCGCCGCCGGGGTCGTCCGGGGGCCCGGTATGGTATTCATCCGGCCCCATGACCCCTTTGAGGTGAAACCGGTCCTCCACGGCATCGTGGTCCGCGAGGGAGGCGAACAGCCTCGCGACTTCCACCACGATTTCCGCACCGTGGCTGATCAGCCACGCACGGTCCTGCGTGGCCTCGAAGTATTGCCAGGCGTTGTAGGCAATGGCCAGGCCGACGTGCCGCTGCCGCCGGGAGTAGTCCGGTATCCAGTGGCCCGAGAGCCGGTTGAACAGCACGGTGGGTGTCTGTTCGGTGCCGTCACTGCCGCTCTGCCACGGGAACTGTGCGCCGCGGAGCCCGGCCGCGCGTGCCGCGTCCCGGGCCGTTCCGAGGCGCCGCCACCGGTAGTCCAGCATCTCCCGGACAAGGGCGGGGCTCCGTGAGTTCAGGACCGGCAGGACAAAGAGTTCATCCCAGAACACATGCCCGCGGTAGCCCTCACCGTGGAGCCCGCGGGCCGGGACGCCGGCGTCCAGTTCGGCCGTGTGCCCGGTGAGCGTCTGGAGCAGGTGGAAGACATGCAGGTTCAGGATCAGCCGCGCCTGTGACGGTGCATCAAAATCGATCAGGAACGGGGCCAGCAGCAGGCCCCACGCTGCCTCGTGCGCCGCGAGCAGGACCTCAAAGTGTGAGTCCGCCCGGTCCAGCACCGCGAGGGCCGCGGTGCCGGGCGAAGAGATTGCGTGGTCCCGGGACGTGGCAACGGCCACCGTTTTCGTGACGGTCACCGGCGCGCCGTCGGCGACAGCAAGCTCGAAACGGTGGCCGTGCACACCCCCCGGCTGCTCGGGAATCCCGCGTACGGGCTCAGGTGGACCGGCGATTTCGGTGCGAAGGGCCATGGCGATCCTGATCCGGCTCTGGCTCGTCTGCACCTCCACGATAAGCCGGGCGGCGGCACCGCCCCCGGGGGAGGAAACGGTGACGTCGCTCAGGTGCCGCCGGGCCAACTGTCCATCATCAGGGACGTTCGAGTTCGTGACCTCCGTGCAGCAGCCGCTCCGGATACTGATAGTGCCGCTCCAGCCCACCGGGGTCAGGGTCATTTCCAGCGCGGCCAGATGCGGTTCGGCCATGGAGACGATTCTGCGCTGGAGCACCTGGAGCCGGCGCCCGGCGTCGTCCTCGAGCAGTAGTTCCCGGCTCAGCAGGCAGCGTTTGAGGTCCAGGGTGCGCCGTTCGCTCCGGACTTCCAGGCCTCCGCCGGACCACCAGTCCCCGCCCTCGATCCGGACATCCAGAGGCAGCCAGTCCGGGACGTTGACCATGTGCTCGTCCACGGATTCCTGGCCGTCAACGACGCTGCGGACGCTGTTGTAGACCCCGGCAAGATAGGTTCCGGGGTAGTGCACCCCGTCGGCGCGGTGTTCGGGGGCCGCTCCCCTGGTGGCCATATATCCGTTGCCGAGCACGGTCAGCGCCTCCCGGTGCCCTTCGTGCACCGGGTCGGAGCCCGCATAGACGAGCAGCCACGGGTCGGAGATGACCAGCCCGATGTCCAGCTCACTGACGTCTTCAACCACGACGTCGGCTCCGGCCGCTTCCAGCGCCGCCCGGCGCCCGGTGCGGTCGAGGCCCACCACGAGCCGGAATCCGCCGCGACGGCCCGCCTCGACCCCGGGGAGGGATTGTTCGATGACCATGGCGCGCGACGGCGCGATTTCCAGCCGCCGGACGGCCTCCAGCACGAGCGCGGGGGCCGGCTCCCCGGCGACGTCACGGTCCAGGGCCGTCTGTCCGTCAATGACGACGTCGAAGGCGTCCGAAAGTCCGGCTGCCGCGAGGACCGCGCCGGCGTTCCGGCTGGACGTGACCAGGACAACGGGTATCCGGCCGGCCCGGAGCCGCGTCAGCAGTTCAACGGTGCTGGTGAACATGCGCACCGGGTGCTCACCGAGGAGGCGGGCAAACACCTCGTTGTGGCGGGCCGCGAGCCCGAAGGCCGTCCATTTTCCGGGGCTGTCCGCCGGGTCGCCCGGCGGTATCGAGGCCCCGCGGGAGGCGATGAAGGCCGCCGCCCCCGCGTCCTCGGTGCGGCCCTCGATGCAGCCGGTGAACTCGCTGTCCAGGAATGGACCCCGCCTCGTCTCGGCGGGAAGCCGCGGGTCCTGCAGCACGGTATCGAGCAGTTGCCGCCAGGCCGCGATCCGCAGCCCCGTCGTGTCCGTCACGACGCCGTCGAGGTCGAAGATCACGGCGTCGACAGGCGCCAGCGCGGCGGCAACTGTCGGCGATTCCGTCATGCCCTCAGTCCTAGCAGCGATCGGGGGCCGGGGACAGTGGCATCCGGCCCGTGGGGCCGGCAGTACGCCGCAGTAGGATTCAGGTAGTCCAAGATGAGGGACCGGAGGCGGATCATCCGTGAAAGTCGTGCTCAGATATCCACTCGTCGCCGGGACAGTCGCCGCCTTGCTGGCGGTCATCGTCCTGCTGCTGTCCGGACAGCCCGGCATCGCCCGGCTCGCCGCCAGCGTCTACGCCCTGGCCGTGGCCCTGTACCTCGCCGTGGGGATGGTCCGCCGCCTGATCGGCGGCCGGTGGGGCATTGACATCCTGGCCGTGACCGCGATTGTCAGCACCGTGCTGGTCGGTGAGTTCCTGGCGTCCATGATCATCGTCCTCATGCTGGCCGGCGGAACGGCCCTGGAGGACTACGCGGCGGGCCGGGCCAAAGGGGAACTGACGTCCTTGCTGGAGCGCGCCCCGCAGACGGCCCACCGCGAGCGCCCCGGCACCTCCGCCGCCGGTCCCGGCACCGCCGCCAACCACGAGGAGGTGGCGGCCGCCGCGGTACGGATCGGGGACATCCTGCTGGTCAAGCCCGGTGAGGTGGTGCCCCTGGACGGCGTCCTGCTTTCGGGCTCCGGCACCTTCGATGAATCCTCGCTGACCGGCGAGAGCCTGCCGGTGGAGCGGACCGCCGGGGATCCCCTGATGAGCGGCTCCCTCAACGGCGAGGCCGCGGTCCGGATGCGGGTCACGGCACTGCTGGAAGATTCGCAGTACAGCCGGATCGTCGCGCTGGTCAGGGAGGCCGCGGACAGCAAGGCCCCGATGGTCCGGCTGGCGGACCGCTACGCGGTGCCGTTCACCGCCTTCGCGTACCTGCTGGGCGGCGCCGCCTGGCTGCTCAGCGGCAGCCCCTCGCGGTTCGCCGAGGTGCTTGTCGTGGCCACCCCCTGCCCGCTGCTGATTGCCGCGCCGGTGGCGTTCCTCGGGGGCATGAGCCGGGCCGCCCGCGCCGGCATCATCGTCAAGTATGCCGGGGTCCTGGAACAACTGGGGCGGATCAGGACGGCCGCGTTCGACAAGACCGGCACCCTGACGCACGGCAGGCCGGCCCTGGTGCGGGTGCATGCGGCCGGCACGCTGCCGGAGAACGAGGTATTGCGCCTGGCGGCCTCGGCCGAGCAGTACTCCTCGCACGTCCTTGCTTCCTCGGTCGTCAGCGCCGCCCGGTCCCGGGGCCTGGTCCTGGCGGCAACCGCCGAGGCCACCGAATTCGCCACCCATGGCGTCCGTGCCCGGTTCGACGGCAGGGAGGTGGTGGTCGGCAAGCCCCGTTTCGTTGCGGAGTCGGTCCCCGGCGTGCAGGAGGCGGACCTGGACAGCGGCGAGCTCGCCGTCTACGTCGGGGCAGGCGGGGAATTCGCCGGCTGGCTCATCCTCAGCGATCCGATCCGTCCCGAGGCCCGCCGGACCATCGCCGAGCTGCGGGGCCTGGGGGTGGCGCGGACGGTGATGCTGACCGGTGACGCGCTGCCCACCGCGCAGCACATTGCGGCCGAGGCCGGCTTGACCGATGTCCGGGCCGAGTGCCTGCCGGCGGACAAGGTTGATGCCGTCCGTTCGCTGCCGGAGCGGCCCGTGATGATGGTAGGCGACGGCGTCAATGACGCTCCCGTGCTGGCGGTCGCCGACGTCGGCGTCGCGATGGGCGCCCGGGGTTCGACGGCGGCGGGCGAGTCGGCCGACGTCGTGATCATCCTCGATGACCTGTCCAAGGCGGCGTCGGCGGTCCGGATCGGGCGGCGCACGGTGCAGGTGGCGCTGCAGAGCATCTGGATCGGCATCGGGCTCAGCGTGGCCCTCATGCTGGCCGCAGCGGCGGGCTACGTGCCGGCCGTCGCGGGCGCCCTGTCCCAGGAACTGGTGGATTTGGCCGCCATCCTGAACGCGCTGCGGGCCCTCGGCGGCGGCCGTAAATCCGGCGGCCGGAGCGGCGGCGGTGGCCGGAGCGCTACGCCGTTGACGGAGCGGCCTCCGATTGCTCGGCCGCCGCGATCGACGGGACGGTCTTAAGGTAGCTGTCCGGGTTCAGCGAGATCGAGTCGATGCCTTCGCGGACCAGGAACGCGGCGAAGTCCGGGTGGTTGCTGGGGCCTTGGCCGCAAATCCCGATCTTGATTCCTGCGGCGTGGGCCTTGCGGATGGCCTCGCTGATCATTGCCATCACGGCCGGGTCCCGTTCGTCAAAGAGCGCCGCGAGTTGCGCCGAGTCCCGGTCCACGCCCAGCACCAGTTGCGTCAGGTCATTGGAGCCGATGGAAAAGCCGTCGAAGCGGGTGGCGAAGTCCTCGGCCAGCACCACGTTGGCGGGAATCTCGCACATCATGTAGATCTGCAGGCCGTTCCCGCCGCGCATGAGGCCGTTGTCCGCCATCACCGCCAGGACCTTGTCCGCTTCGTCGGTGGTCCGGCAGAACGGCACCATCACGATCACGTTGCCGAAGCCGAGCCGTTCGCGGACGCGTTTGAGGGCGGCGCATTCGAGGGCGAACCCTTCCCGGTAGCGGTCATCGTAGTAGCGGGACGCGCCGCGGAAGCCCAGCATGGGGTTCTCCTCCGGCAGCTCGAATGACGCGCCGCCGATCAGGTGGGCATATTCGTTGGTCTTGAAGTCGCTGAGCCGCACGATCACCGGGTGCGGGTGGTACGGGGCGGCGAGCTTGCCGATGCCCCGCGCCAGCGTGTCCACGAAGTACTCCGTCGGGTCCGGGTAGCCGCTGGTCAGCGCCCGGATCTGTTCCGCGTCCCCGGGATCCGTGACCCGGTCCGGGTGGACGAGCGCCATCGGGTGGACCCGGATCAGGCTGCTGATGATGAATTCCATCCGGGCCAGTCCGACGCCGGCCGCGGGCAGCCGCCACCATTGGAAGGCGGCGGCGGGGCTGGCGATGTTGACCATCACGGCGGTGCGGGTCGCGGGCAGGTCGCCGAGGTCCACGTCTTCCGTCTCGAACGCCAGGCTGCCGGCGTAGACCCGGCCCTGGTCCCCTTCGGCGCAGGAAAGCGTCACGGCCTGTCCTTCCGCCAGCACGGCGGTTGCGTTGCCGGTTCCCACGACGGCCGGCACGCCCAGCTCCCGGCTGACGATGGCCGCGTGGCTCGTGGGTCCGCCGTGGTCCGTGACGATCCCGGCCGCGCGCTTCATCACGGGCACCCAGTCCGGGTCCGTCATCTCGGTGACCAGGATGGCGCCGTCACGGAATGCGGCAATGTCCGCGGCTGTCCGGATCACGCAGGCCGTACCCTGGGCGATGGAGTCACCGACCGCCGAGCCGGTAGCCAGCACCTCCCCCTTCTCCAGCAGGTGGTGCAGCACGAACCGCGGGCCCGCTCTGCGGGACTGGACGGTTTCGGGCCGGGCCTGGACGAGGAAGAGTTCACCGGTGACGCCGTCGCGGGCCCACTCCATGTCCATCGGCCGCCCGTAGTGCTCCTCGACGGCGACGGCCCACCGGGCGAGGGCGAGAATTTCGGCGTCGTCCAGGACGAAGGACCCGCGTTCCGCCGCCGAGGTCTCCATCATCCGCGTGCGGGCGCTGCCGCCGCGGCTGTAGACCATTTTCCGGTCTTTGGACCCGAGGGACTTTCCGATGATCGGCGCCAGGTCAGGGTCCGCCAGGAGGGGCTTGAACACTACGTAGTTGTCCGGATTGATGGTGCCCTGGACGACGGTTTCGCCCAGTCCCCAGGCGGCGCTGATCACGGCGGCGCGGGGAAAGCCCGAATCGGTATCGATGGAGAACATCACGCCGGAGGCGCCGACGTCGGACCGGACCATCCGCTGCACCCCGATCGAGAGCGCGACGTCGAGGTGGCCGAATCCTTTGATCTCCCGGTAGCTGATGGCACGGTCCGTGAAGAGCGAGGCGTAGCAGCGGCGGCAGGCGTCCAGCAGTTCGTGCTCCCCCGTCACGTTCAGGAAGGTCTCCTGCTGCCCGGCGAAGCTCGCGTCGGGCAGGTCCTCGGCCGTGGCGCTGCTGCGCACCGCGACGGAGAGCCGGTCCAGCCCGGCCCGCCGGCCCAATTCCCGGTAGTGGGTCCGGATCGAGCCGGCGATATCGTCGGGGAATTCGCTCTTCAGGAACAGCGCCCGGATGGCCTCGCCGGTGGCGCGCAGGGTGGCATTCCCGGCCCGGTAGTCGCGGAGGTGCGAGCGCATCGCCGGTTCGAGGCCGTTCTCGTCGATGAACGCCCGGTAGGCGTCGGCCGTGGTGGCGAACCCGTCGGGGACGCGCACGCCCCGGGCGCTGAGGGCCCGGATGAGTTC
>JBFGBS010000046.1:0-9017 GCA_041567475.1 Arthrobacter sp. | reverse complement strand
TGCTCCAGTGCGGCCGGCTCCACGCGCGCGTGGCTGACATCCACCACGAGCCGCAGCCCCGCGCGCAGGCAATTGGCCCGCTTCATCACCACGTAGAGGGCCTGGACGCTGTGTTCCGTCACGTGGCCCTGCGCGGCGACTTCCGCTTCGCCGCCCTCAAGATCGACCCGGACCAGTACCTTGAGCTTTTCGTGCACGTGCTACCCCTATCGCCCGCGACCGCGACGCTGCGGCCACTACCCAACATAGGGAAGAACTGTGACGCAGGCAACACTGTGTCTTGCTGCCGGCGGCCATGTGCCGCGGCCGGCGACGGGCCCGTAGGCGCGGATTGGTAGAATTGCGGCAAACCCCCGGAACTTAGGAACACATGACGTACCCGCACGACACTGACGGCCGCCCGCCCGCCCCCGCTATGAGGGGCCGGCGTAACACCGCGAAACGCAAGGGCCGGATTGTCCTGGCCGTCGTCGCCGCCCTTGTTGTGCTGGTGACGGTGGTGGCCGCGGGCTATTTGTTCAACCTTGGCCGCACGTTCGACGCCGGGACGACCAAGATCGAGCAGGCCTTCCCCGAGGAGTCCACCCGACCCGAGAAGACGCCCGGCGCCATGAACATCCTCGTAATGGGCAGCGACAGCCGGGGCGCCACCGGAGAGGACGCCGAAGAGGGACTGGCCACCAACCAGCGCGCCGACACGCTGATGCTGATGCATATTCCGGCGGACCGGCAGAACATCTACACTATGTCCCTGATGCGGGATCTCTGGGTCACGATTCCGGGCCAGGGCGAGGCGAAAATCAACGCCGCGCTCGCACTGGGCGGGACGCCGTTGATGGTCCAGACGGTCGAATCGATCTTCAACCAGCGCATCGACCACGTGGCCATGATCGACTTCGAAGGTTTCAAAGGGCTCACCGACGCCCTGGGCGGCGTGACGGTGGATGTCAAGGTGCCGTTCAAGGCCAGCCGTATGGACCGGCAGTTCACGGCAGGGGAAAACACCCTCAACGGCGAAGAAGCCCTCGCCTTCGTCCGGGAGCGGTATGCCTTTTCCGATGGCGACTACCAGCGGGTCCGCAACCAGCAGGCATTCCTCAAAGCCATCATGGCGAAGTCCGTCAATCGGCAGACGCTCACCAACCCCGTCACGATCAACAACATGGTCAGTACCGTCTCGCCGTTCATCAGCGTGGACGAGTCCCTGGACTCCGCCACGGTGGCCGGACTGGCACTGGAACTGAAGGACGTGCGCCCGGCGGACACCGTAATGTTCACGTTGCCCACCCGCGGCATCGGCACGTCCAGTGACGGGCAATCGATCGTCCTGACCGACCCCGAGGCCATCCAAGGCATCTCGGAGGCGCTGGCCGCGGGCACACTCGGGGATTATGTGACGGCCAACAGCCTCACGAAGGGCAACTAAGCCGCGGGGCTACCCCGGTAGCGAACGGGCGCGGTCAGCGGCGCCGTTGCTGGATAGATTGGGTCCATGACCCAGATTTCCATGCCGCCGCTGCCGCAGCCCCCCGTCGCCAAGAAGCTCCCCGTCACCCGCACCCACCACGGTGACTCCGTCGAGGACAGCTATGAGTGGTTGCGCGAGAAGGACTCGGCGGACGTCGTCGCGCATCTCAAGGCCGAGAACGCCTACCAGGAAGCCGTCACGGCACACCAGGAACCGCTGCGCGAGGCGATCTTCCAGGAAATCAAGGGCCGGACCCTGGAGACCGACCTCTCCGTGCCCAACCGCAAGGACGACTGGTGGTACTACTCCCGGTCCGTCGAGGGCAAGGAATACAGCATCCACTGCCGGGTCCGGGCCCAGGACAGCGGCGACCGGGTCGCCGACTGGGCTCCCCCGGCGGTGGAGCCCGGCATCGACATCCCCGGCGAAGAAGTCCTGCTCGACGGGAACGTGGAGGCCGAGGGGCAGCCGTTCTTCGCCGTCGGCGGGGCTGCCACCACCATCGACGGAAACCTCTTTGCCTACGCCGTGGACAACGCGGGCGACGAACGCTTCACCCTACGCATCAAGGACCTCAGGAGCGGCGAACTCCTGCCGGACGTGATCGAGAACGTCTTCTACGGGATTGCCTTCTCCCCGGATGGCTCGCGCGTCTTCTACACCGTCGTGGACGACGCCTGGCGGCCCTACCAGGTCAAGGCCCACGTGCTGGGCACGCCGGTTGCCGACGATGAGGTGATCTATCAGGAAGACGACGTCGCCATGTGGCTCGGCTTCGAACTCTCCGCGGACAGGCGCCACCTTGTCTTGAGCATCGGCTGCTCCGAATTCAGCGAAACCCGGCTGCTGCGCTTCGATGCCCCGGAGGAGGGGCTGCGCACCGTGATCTCCCGGGACGAGCGGATCCTGTATGAGGCCGAGCCGTTCCTGCTGGACTCCGTCCCGGATGCCGACGGCACCGAAACGCCGCAGGAGCGGATCCTGCTGACCCATAACAAGGACGCCATCAACTCCATGGTGTCCCTCGTGGATCCGGCGGAACTGGAAAAGCCGCTGGCCGAGCAACACTGGGACACCGTCGTCGCGCACTCCGATGACGTCCGGGTCAACGGCGCCGGCGTCACCGCCACGCACCTTATCCTTTCCGTCCGGCAGGACACGATCGAACGGGTCCAGGTCATGACCCTGGCCGGGCTCGGCACGCCCGCACAGGGCCCGGTCCTGGAGCCGGTATTTGAAGAAGAGCTTTTCAGCGTGGGCGTCGCGGGCTCCGACTACGAGGCGCCGGTGATCCGGATGGGCTACACGTCCTACTTCACGCCGTCCCGGGTCTATGACTTCGTGCTGCCGACGGCGGATCAGCCCGCCGGGGTGCTGCTGCTCCGCAAGGAAAGCCCGGTCCTGGGCGGCTACGATCCCGCCGAGTACGTGGCTACCCGCGAATGGGCCACGGCACCCGATGGAACCCGGGTCCCGCTCTCGGTCCTGCGGCATGCGTCCGTGAAGCAGGACGCGACGGCGGCCGGCC
Organism: Arthrobacter sp.; assembly: GCA_041567475.1. Lineage (GTDB taxonomy): Bacteria > Actinomycetota > Actinomycetes > Actinomycetales > Micrococcaceae > Arthrobacter. The sequence goes on along the minus strand of JBFGBS010000046.1, from coordinate 6,021 downwards.
TCGTCTACGGGTATGGTTCCTATGAACTGAGCATGGACCCGTCCTTCGGCATCCCCCGGCTGTCCCTGCTGGACCGCGGCGTGGTTTTTGTGATCGCCCACATCCGCGGCGGCGGCGAACTGGGCCGGCACTGGTATGACGACGGCAAGAAGCTGCGGAAGAAGAACACCTTCACGGATTTCATCGCCGCCACCGACTGGCTGGCAGGCTCCGGCTGGGTTGACCCGGCCCGGATCGCCGCGATGGGCGGCTCCGCGGGCGGACTGCTGATGGGCGCGGTCGCCAATCTCGCGCCGGAGAAGTACGCGGCCATCGTGGCGGCGGTCCCGTTCGTGGATGCGCTGACCACCGTCCTTGACCCCGAGCTGCCGCTGTCCGCCCTGGAATGGGAGGAATGGGGCAACCCGATCACGGACCCGGAGGTGTACGCGTATATGAAGTCCTACACCCCGTACGAGAATATCCGCGCCGTGGCCTACCCGAAGATCGCCGCTGTGACCTCCTTCAATGACACCCGGGTGCTCTACGTGGAACCGGCCAAGTGGGTCCAGCGGCTCCGCGAGCTGACCACCGGCAGCGAACCCATCGTGCTGAAGATCGAGATGGACGGCGGCCACGGCGGCGCCTCGGGCCGATACGTGCAATGGCGTGAACGCGCGTGGGACTACGCATTTGTGGCGGACTCCCTCGGCGCCACGGAACTGCTGCCGGGCGCCGGACTGAAGTAGCCGCGGGGCTGTCCGGCCTCGGCGCCACGTCCATTTGCCGGAAATGGCCGGAATAAGCACGTCTTTCCGGCCATTTTCGGCAACTGGCGATGCCTGTCCACGCCCGCCCCTTTCCAAAAGTGGTCACCCTGCTTACTATTTACTGGCATGATTGGCACTGCGACGTGGAACCTGCCCGCTGGGGGCCGGACGTCGGCGAGTTAGAGGCACCTGCGTGCCGGAAATGGAGTTTGCTATGAGCGCTGAGCCCGGAATGACCCCATTGAGCGACGAAGAACTGATGGCACAGGAAGGCACGGCACTGCCGGACAAGGAAGTCGCCTCCATCCTGGACCTGAATGCCGATTTGGACCTCGGCATCAACGCTGCTGCCCCGATCGACCTCGCTGTGGCAGCCAACGCAAATGTCGCCGCCCCGATCGACGCCGCAGCCTCGGCCAACATCCTCTCCTTCGGCTCCGAGGCGCAGGCGCTCTCGGACCAGGGCGTCATCATCAACCAGAACGTCACGGCCGACGCCACCGCGGAATCCACCCAGGACAGCACCCTCGACCAGGCTGCCAGCGCCCCCGCCGGATCCACCGAGACGGGTACCGCGGATGCAGGCACGGCTGATGCGGGCACGGTTGGCGGCGCCGCGGGCACTGCCGACGGCACACTCACCGATGCGGGCACGGCGGCCGACGCCGGCACCAGCGGGCTCCTGCCCGACGGCACCGCCCCGGACCTCGGCGCCCTGCCGACCGACGGCGGACTCGCAGACGCTGCCGGCGCCGTCGACGGCAACCTGCTCAACGTCAACGTCGATCTGGCCGCCCAGGCCGACATCGCCGCCCCGATCAACGGCGCCGTGGCCGCCAACGCCAACGTGGCCGCCCCGATCGACGCCGCCGTCGCCGCCAATATCGGCTCGATCGACAGCGACGCGTTCGCGGTCTCGCAGCAGGACGCCATCATCAACCAGAACATCGAGGGCGAAGCTACGGCCACGGCCGACCAGCAGTCCGATCTGAAGCAGTAGCCAACCGATGAGCACCCACCACGGCGGGCCGTCCTCCACGGACGGCCCGCCGGCCGTGTCCCCCGCCGACTCCCCTGCGCCGGCCGCCACGCTGGCGCAGCCGCATGTTCCGGTCCTTGCCGACGGCGTCCAGTTGATCGGCGAGACGAAAGGCTCCGGCTACCGCGAGGCACCCTCGCTGGTCCGGCGGGCGGACGGCCAGACCCTGCAGCTGACCCGGCTCCTGTATCTGGTCCTTGCCGCGGTGGATGGCCGCCGCAGCCTGGACGAGATCGCGGAAAAGGCCAGCGCCGGTTCCGGCCGTCTGGTCACCGCGGAGAACGTGCGGACCCTGATCGACTCGCAACTGTTGCCGCTCGGGGTGCTGCGGCTGGCCGACGGCTCACAGCCCGAGGTCAAGAAATCCAATCCCCTGCTCGGCATGCGGTTCCGCTACACGGTCACGGACCCGGAACGCACCCGGAAGCTCACAGCGCCCTTCGCTGCCCTCTTCCACCCCGTCATCGTGGTGGCCGTGACCGCCGCATTCCTGGCCGTCAGTTGGTGGGTGCTGATGGTCAAGGGCCTGGCCTCGGCCACCCATGAGGCGTTCGCCAATCCGTCCCTGGTGCTGCTGGTGGTCGCTGTCACGGTCCTGTCCGCCGGGTTCCACGAGTTCGGCCACGCGGCAGCAGCCCGCCGTGGCGGCGCCACGCCCGGGGCCATGGGCGCCGGACTGTACCTGATCTGGCCCGCCTTCTACACGGACGTCACCGACTCCTACCGGCTGGGCCGCGGCGGCCGGATCCGGACCGACCTGGGCGGCCTTTACTTCAACGCGATCGTCGCCGTGGCCATCGTTGCCGCCTGGTGGGCCACCGGCTTCGACGCGCTGTTGCTCGTGGTGGTCACCCAGCTCCTTCAGATGGTCCGCCAGCTCCTTCCGCTGGTGCGCTTCGACGGCTACCACATCCTCGCCGACGCGACCGGCGTCCCGGACCTCTTCCAGCGCATCAAACCCACGCTCCTGTCGCTGCTGCCCTGGCGGAAGACCGATCCGGCCGCGCAGCTCCTGAAGCCTTGGGCGCGCGCCGTGGTCACGGCCTGGGTCCTGATCACTGTTCCCCTGCTCATCTTCAGCCTCGTCATGATGGTCCTGTCCCTGCCCCGGCTTCTGGGCACCGCGTGGTCCGGCGCCGCCAAGCAGTCCGCCCAGCTCAGCAGCAGCCTCGGCAGCGGGGACGTCCTCGACGCGGCCGTCCGGATCCTGGCGATTGCCGCGATCGCACTGCCCTTGCTGGGCATTGGCTACATCCTCATCCGGCTCGCCCGGCAGCTGATCACCGGCCTGTGGGCCAAGACTCAGGACCGGCCCCTGCAGCGCGGCACCGCTGTGGCCGCCATCCTGGCCATTGCCGCCGGACTTGCCTGGGCCTGGTGGCCTGCTGAGGACAGCTACCGCCCCGTCCAGCCCTATGAACGCGGCACCCTCGTTGACGCGACCACCGCGATCCTGCCATTCGCTTCCGCCACCGGGCTCCAGGAGGGCCGGTCCGGAAAAACGGTCGCCCTCTGGCCAGCCGGCGCGAGCACGCCGACCCGCGACGAACCGCAGCTGAGCATGGTCCTGGTCCCGCGCGACGCCGGATCCGGCACCGCGGCCCCGTCGTGGGTGTTCCCCTTCGACAAACCCGCCGCCGCGGAAGAAGGCGACAGCCAGGCCCTGGCCGTCAACACCACCGACGGCACCACCATCTACGACGTCGCGTTCGCCCTGGTCTGGGCCGATGACGGGCAGCCCGTGGACACCAAGAACGAGGCCTACGCCTACGCGAACTGCACCGACTGCGCCGCGGTGGCCGTGGGCTTCCAAGTGGTACTGATCGTGGGCCAGACGAACGTGATCGTGCCGGAGAACCTTTCGACGTCGGCGAATTACGACTGCGTCCGCTGCCTGACCTACGCCCTGGCGAGCCAACTGGTGCTCACTTTGGACGGCCCGCTCAGCACGGACAACATGGGCAGGCTCAATGCGCTGTGGCAGGAAATCGCGGACTACGGGCGGAACCTGCAGAACGTCCCGCTCTCCGAAATCCAGGGACGCCTGGCTGCGTTCCAGGACCAGATCAAGGAGATCATCAAGGCCGATCCCAGCGCCTCCCCGGCGAGAGGCACGGGCACGGCAACTACGCCGGCGACGCCGACCGGCACCACGAGCCCATCTCCCGGCGGCACCGCCTCCCCCGGCGCCACCGGCACGGCCACTCCGGCACCGGGCACCAGCGCCTCCACGGGCGCAGGGACGGCCTCGCCGCGCCCCACCACTACCGGGACGGCACCCGCTCCGGGCCAGTCCGCTCCGGCCACACAACCGGCCGGACCCACCCCGGCACCCACGGCCACTGCCCCGGCAACGGGTGCGGCGACGGCTCCGGCGACGGGCACGGCACCGCCCGCGCCCTAAAGTGCCACAGGAGCCAGGAGACGCTCCGTTTGCCGAAAAGGGCCGGAATGCGGACTTCATTCCGGCCATTTTCGGCAAACGGGTGCCCGCCGGAACCGCCGATTGGGGCCCGCCGGAACCGCGACCACCCGTCCGGGCCCAGGGCGCCGGGCGTTGAGTTCGCCGCCCGCCCGGGGATAGATTCAGGGAACCAGTCTTCCACCAAGGCATCGGGGCGAAACGTGCACGGTTCAACCAGGCGGAGCAAGCGCGAGGACAACAGTGTGATCGACCTGGCCGAGGCCGGACCGGCCCTGATCCCGCTGATCGGGGGCAAAGCCGCAGGACTGGGCGGGTTGATAGCCGCAGGCCTGCCCGTGCCGCCCGGTTTCTGCATCACGACGGCGGCCTACCACCGGATCGCGGCGGCGGCCGAGGCGGAGCTGCTGGCCGGCCTCCCCGGCGGCGCCCCGGGCACGGACCACAGCGCGGAGAAAGCGGGAAACGACGAAGCGGACCTCAACGGCTTCGCGGACCGGACCCGGGAGAGCATCGCCGCCGTTCCGGTCCCGGAGGATCTGGCCACCGCCATCCGTTTCGCCTACGCGGGGCTGGGCGGCGAAGGCCGGGAGGTCCCGGTAGCCGTGCGGTCTTCCGCGACAGCCGAGGACCTGCCCGAGGCGAGCTTCGCCGGCCAGCAGGACACCTTCCTGAACGTGACCGGCGCCGACGCCCTCCTCGAGGCGGTCCGCAAGTGCTGGGCCTCGCTGTGGACGCGCCGGGCCGTGGCCTATCGGCACGAGCACGGCGTGGGGCAGCACACCGCGGGGATTGCCGTCGTCGTCCAACGGATGGTGGATGCGGACATCTCCGGGGTGCTCTTCACCGCCAATCCGCTCACCGGCCGGCGCCGGGAAGCCGTGATCGACGCCGCCCCGGGACTGGGCGACGTCGTGGTCGGCGGCGCCGTCAACCCGGACCATTTTGTCGTCGACACCGCGAGCGGCAACATCCTGGAACGCACCCCCGGCACGGCTGCAGACGCTCCCGCAGGCGTCGCCGCCGGCGGGTCCGCCCCGCCAGGCACCCTGTGCCTGACGGACAGCCAGGTCCGGGACTTGGCAGCGTTGGGCGACCGGGCCGAGCATGCCCTCGGCCTGCCCCAGGACCTGGAATGGTCCATCGACGGCGAGGGCCGGATCCTGCTCCTCCAGTCCCGGCCCATCACCACCCTTTATCCGGTGCCGGACGCGGACCTGGACGACGATCTCCGCCGCGGGACCCGCGCCTACATGAACGGCAGCCTGATTCAGGGCCTGACCCGCCCGCTGACGCCCATGGGATGCTCCGTGATGGAGTTCCTGACCGTCAGCTACCGGACCGGCAGCGGCTCAGGCGATCTTGTCCCCTACCGCTACCTGGTGGTGGGCATGCGGCTGTTCGTGGACGTCACCGAGATCCTGCGCAGCAAAAGCAGCCGCCTGATGATCCCCCGGCTCATGAAGCTCGCGGATGCCCGGTCCGTGGATGTGCTGGAGTACCTGATGGCCGATCCGCGCTTTGCCGAGGCGCCCCGCATAAGCCGCGGGAAACGGCCGTCCGCGCGGGTGTCCCTGAAGTCCCTGCCCCAGATGGCGGTCCTGCCCTACCTGCCGGCGGCCATGATCCGCCCCGCTGCGGCCCTGGAACGCCTCCGGCGCGCGGACGAGAAGTTCCGCCGCACGCTGGTCCTGCCCGAGCCCGCGGGCGCGGCCCGGCGCCTGGACTTCGTGCAACGGATCCTCGGCAAGGAACTCCTTCCCGGCCTGATGATGCAGCTGCCACCCCCGGCTGCCGGCTACGCCTGGCTC
>JBFGBS010000045.1:0-9043 GCA_041567475.1 Arthrobacter sp. | reverse complement strand
CTGACCGCCGAGGATTTCATGCGGCGCAGCCAGCACACCAACGCCTTCCGCGCGCTGGACCGGTTGCTCAACCTCGGGGTTGTGCCCGTGGTCAACGAAAACGACACCGTCGCCACGCACGAGATCCGCTTCGGTGACAACGACCGGCTCGCCGCCCTGGTCGCGCACCTGGTCCGTGCCGATGCGCTGGTGCTGCTCTCCGACGTCGATTCGCTCTACGACGGTCCGCCCGCGCACGGCGCCAAACGGATCCCGCACGTCGCCGGACCCCACGACCTCGATGGAATCTCGATCGGCAAGGCCGGCAAAGCCGGCGTCGGGACCGGGGGGATGCAGACCAAGGTCGAGGCCGCCGGGATCGCCGCGGGCTCCGGTATCCACGCGCTCGTCACCTCCACGGCCAACGCCGCCGCCGCGCTGGCGGGGGAGGACGTGGGAACCTGGTTTTCCGTCAACGGGTCCCGCAAACCGATCCGGCTCCTATGGCTGGCACACATTGCCTCCGTGCATGGCACCCTGGTCCTCGACGACGGCGCGGTGCGAGCCGTGCGCGACCGCCGCACCTCACTGCTCCCGGCCGGCATTGCCGCCGTGCGGGGGGACTTCGAGCCAGGTGACCCGGTGGAAATGGTCTCCGGAGACGGGACCGTGATCGCGCGCGGACTGGTGAACTATTCGGCGGGCGAATTACCGCAGATGCTGGGCCGGTCCACCCGGGAACTTGGCCGGTCGCTCGGACACGGCTACGAACGTGAAGTTGTTCACGTTGACGACCTGGTTCTGGTCTAGCGGCGTTGCTCGCCTAAACTGGGAGCATGACTGAGGCCCTGACCCCCACCCCTGCCGCGCCGTCCGAAAGCCTGCTCCGTGCAGACGGTTCCGATGACACCCGGCAGGTACCGGGGCCCGGCACGGCTGCCGGCGGCGCCGATGTCGAAGCCGCCGTCTTTGCCATCGCCGACCGTTCCCGTCGCGCCGCCCGCAAAATGGCCCACGCCAACCGCGCGTGGAAGGACCGGGGCCTGCGTGCCATCGGTTCTGCCCTGCTGGAACGCAAGAGCCATATCCTTGCCGCGAATGCCAAGGACGTGGAGGCGGGCCGTTCCAACGGCACCTCAGCTGCGCTGCTGGACCGGCTGACCCTCACCGAAGCACGCATCGATGCCTTGGTCGCGGCGCTGGAAAACCTTGCCACCCTGCCGGACCCCGTGGGGAACGTGGTGCGCGGCCAGACGCTGCCCAACGGCCTGCGGCTACGGCAGGTCAACGTCCCGATGGGGGTCGTCGCCGCCATCTATGAAGCCCGGCCCAACGTCACGGTGGACATCGCCGGACTGGCTCTCAAGAGCGGCAACGCCGTGATCCTGCGCGGCGGATCCGCCGCCGCGTCGACCAACGCCGCCCTCGTGGCCATCCTTCGCGATGCGCTGGAAACGGTCGGCCTGCCCGCCGACGCCGTCCAGACCGTCGATGAATTCGGCCGCGACGGGGCCAACGCGCTGATGCGCGCCCGCGGACGAGTGGATGTTCTGATACCCCGCGGCGGTCGCGACCTGATCCAGAGCGTCGTCACCAACTCCTCGGTACCGGTCATCGAAACCGGCGAGGGCAACGTCCACATCTTCCTCGATGCCTCGGCCGAAGAGGACATGGCCGTGGATATTCTGTTGAACGCCAAAACCCAGCGGCCCAGCGTCTGCAACACGGTCGAGACGCTGCTGGTCCACACCGGATCCACCGTGCTGCCCGCCGTCGCCGCGGCCCTGCGCGCCGCCGGCGTTACCCTGCACGTGGACGACCGGATCCGCGCGGCCCTCCCCGCCAGCGTCGAAACCGTGGCCGCCACCGACGAGGACTGGGCGACCGAATACATGGACCTCGACCTCGCCGTGGCCATGGTGGACAGCCTCGACGACGCCGTGCAGCACATCCGGACGTGGTCCACCGGCCATACCGAGGCCATCCTGACCAACGACCTGGCCAACGCGGAGCGGTTCGTCGCGGACGTCGATTCGGCGGCGGTCATCGTCAACGCCTCGACCCGCTTCACCGACGGCGGGGAACTCGGACTCGGCGCGGAGGTCGGGATTTCCACCCAGAAGCTGCACGCCCGGGGCCCGATGGGCCTAACCGAACTGACCACCACGAAGTGGATCGTGCAGGGCGAAGGCCAAACGAGGGCCTGACAACGCTGTAACATGGAACGGTAGACCGGACTGGCGGACACGTACGCTGCCGATTTCTCATGGCTCCGGCCGCTCGTAAATGAGCACCTTTGAACTTCAGTACCGTATTTAGAACCGTCACTTTTTGAACTCACTAGGGGAGAACATGCTGTCGCAGCAGATTGCCACACTCGTCGCCGCCTCCGGCGAAGCCGGCCACGAGGAACTCGCACCACTCTGGGCCGAGCCGTGGGTTTTTGGTGTGGTGATGTTCGTGATCCTGATGGTCCTGATGTTCATCACGCTGTCCTACTCCAACTTGGGCCTGCGCCACGAAATTGTTGAGGAGCACGCGGATCCGCACCGCCAGCACCCGAACAAGCATGACCACGGCCAAGGACACTAATATTCCCGCCACCATGAAGCAGCGCGGCGCCGGTCGCCGCGTGCGCTTGGGTGTGATGGGCGGAACGTTTGATCCGATCCATCATGGCCACCTTGTCGCTGCCAGCGAGGTTGCGGCCAAGTTCGATCTGGACGAAGTGGTGTTCGTCCCGACGGGACAGCCGTGGCAGAAGATGTCCAAGAAGGTCAGCGAGGCCGAACACCGGTACCTCATGACCGTGATTGCCACGGCATCGAATCCGCGCTTTACCGTGAGCCGGGTGGACGTGGACCGGCCAGGGCCCACCTACACGATCGACACCCTGCGCGATTTGCGCCGGCTGCGCCCGGACGCCGACCTGTTCTTCATTACCGGAGCAGACGCGCTCGCGCAGATCCTGTCCTGGAAAGACATCGACGAACTGTGGTCCCTCGCCCACTTCGTCGGCGTGACCCGTCCCGGCCACGTGCTGGACGGTATGGGCCGCAAGGACGTCAGCTTGCTGGAGGTCCCCGCCATGGCGATTTCCTCGTCCGACTGCCGCAGCAGGGTCGCGGAGGGCAACCCGGTCTGGTACCTCGTGCCGGACGGCGTTGTGCAGTACATCGCGAAGTACGGCCTGTACGAAGACCAGCCCGATCCCGTCGGGACTGGCGGCGGGGAGGACACCAGCGAAGGTGCCGGATCCGACGGCGCCGGCTACGACCCGGCACGGTTCGCCCCAGCCTTAGAGTTACATCAACCAGCCAGCACCGAATGAGTCTTTAATGAGCCAGGAACAGCCACCCATCCGCAGCCGCCGCGCCTTGCGCGAGGCCAGAGATGAACGTCTGCAAGCGGCGGCGGAAACCGGCGCTGACCATCCGGACAGCGGCCAGAACGCCGGCGCGCCTGCCTCCAACCCGTCATCCGCCAGCCCCGCGAAGGCGGCTGCCGACAACCCTGCGCCGTCGGCGCCCAACAGTCCTGCGCCCGCGGCTGCCGACGACCCCGCGCCCGCGCCTGCCGGGCGGAACCGCCGTGCCTCCGACGGTCCTGTCGATTCGATGCCGGCCGATTCGACGCCGGCCGGTCCCGAAAGGTCCTCCCAGGCCCGGGCCCGGGACCGGGCCGCGCTCCGCACAATCAAGGAGCTGGCCGAAAAAGAGGGTCAGCTCGCCGGCGGCGGCCAGCCTACCCGCCGTCAGCTCCGGCTTTTGCAGCTGGCGGCCGAAACCTCACCGGCGACTGCGGCGAACACGATCGTGCCCGACCGGCAGCGGACCCGCGCCACGCCCGGGGCCGGCCAGTCCGAAGCCACGGGCACGCCCGCGCCGGCGTCAGCGTCCGACTCCGGCGGCCAGGTTCCGGCCGGGTTGAGCGTCGAACAGGCACTTGCGGCCCGGAACCTCATCGTGGAGCAGGCACGGAACCAGGTTGCCAAACTCGAACACATAGCCGCCGCGGATCCCGAGGCCGTCGATCCGGCCATCCTGGCCGAACAGATCGCGCTGGCCGAACGTGCCGCCATCCTGAACCGCCGGGCGGCAGCGAAGCAAAAGCTCGCCGCCGAGAACAGCAAGTCAGCCCCGGCGCGCAACGATCCCACAACGGCCGACAACCTCGCCATGGTCACGCCCCTGGAGTTCATCCAGGTCCCGGGACTGGACCGGCCTGTGATGAAACCTCCCACCACGACCCACGTTCCCGTCGCCACCACGACCGGGCCCCTGGCCAACGGCGTCCGCAAACCGGGCCAGCGGCGCGGCGGGACCGCCAAGCAGCGCGGTGCCGGTTCCGCTACGGGCCGCGGCGGGGTCCTGGCCCGCGCCGAGGCAGCCGCGAAGGCGGCCTCGGCCCGCGCCCAGGCCGGCCCGGTTTCGCCGGAGACGGCCTCAGAGGCTGGCCCCCCACCCGTCGCGGCCAGGGCGGCCTATGGCCTTGATCCCCTGGACGCTGCAACAGCCGGCCTCGGCCGGGCCCGCCGCCTGCGCCTCCTGCAGGCGGGCGTACTTGCGCTCGGACTGCTGGCCCTGATCGCCGGCATCATTCTGATCGTGACCGGCCTGGGCCTCTAGGACCAGGCGCGGAACCGGCACGCTCCGGCCCGCACCACCAGATTTTTTAACCACAACAAGGAGTCCCATGACTGCAACAGATTCATCCATCGCCACCGCCCGCCACGCAGGGCGGGCTGCAGCGGACAAGCTGGCCGAAGACATCGTCGCGCTCGATGTGAGCGAACGCCTCGCCCTCGCCGATGTCTTCCTGATCGCATCGGCCCCCAGCGAACGCCAGGTCAACGCAATCGTCGACGGCATCGAAGACGAACTTTCCACGCTGGACCTCAAACCCACCCGCCGGGAAGGACGCTCCGGCGGCCGCTGGGTGTTGCTGGATTACGGCAACATCGTCATCCACGTCCAGCACGAGGAAGACCGCGTGTTCTACGCCCTTGAGCGGCTCTGGAAAGACTGCCCCGTCGTGGACCTGCAGTTGGGTGACGATGCCTCGGCGAAGGCGCCCGCAGGTACCGAGACGGAATAGCAGCCAGGCGGGCACGGCGTCAACGGCGGGGGAGACTTCGCCGGACGCGGACGCCGTCAGCATGAATATGCCCGATTTGGAATTTTCGGAACGGCTGGTCTAAGATATTTGAGTTGCTTCGGAGAGATCCGGACCAAGGGCCGGGAACGGACGCGTAAGCGGGCGGAACCGGGGCAACGAAAATTCGGGGCTGTGGCGCAGCTGGTAGCGCACCTGCATGGCATGCAGGGGGTCAGGGGTTCGAGTCCCCTCAGCTCCACCGGACAATCCGCCGGAATCGAAAGATTCCGGCGGATTTTTTTGTGCCTGTACCCGACGTCCGCACCCGGGGCCCGCCGTCGGTGCCCAAATCAGGCCCGAGGCCCTGTACCGCGGGCGTGGGCGGTCAAAGCCGCCCCGGGAGCGTCGATTGGCGTCTTCGCGAAATGTGGTTTAAGATAATCAGGTTGCTCACGGGAAACTGATTCTCCCGGAGCGACACTACCGAACAAGTTCGGGGCTGTGGCGCAGCTGGTAGCGCACCTGCATGGCATGCAGGGGGTCAGGGGTTCGAGTCCCCTCAGCTCCACCACAAAGCAGCAAGAAATCGTCAGGCCCCACTCGCAGAGTGGGGCCTGACGTGTATCCGGGCAGCCCGTCAAAACCCCGGGTGCCGGCCTGTCTGCCCCGGGTGCCAGCCTGACTCGCCGGCCCGGCCCGCTCCTGGGCGCCCGCCCGGCCCGGCGTGGTCCGCCGACTACCATGGAAGGGTGAACGACACCCTTCCCCCGTGCCCTGAATGCTCCAGCGAGCACACCTACGAGATGGGCGCCTTGCTGGTCTGCCCGGAGTGCGCACATGAGTGGTCTCCGGCCGGAGCCCCGGACGCCGGGGAAACCGCCGAACCCGTCACCAGGGACGCCGTCGGGAACGTCCTGGCCGACGGTGACACCGTCACCATCATCAAGGACCTCAAGGTCAAAGGCAGTTCCACGTCCATCAAGGTCGGTACGAGGGTCCGCGGCATCCGGCTCGTCAATGGGGTCGGTGAGCACGACATCGACTGCAAGGTGGACGGATTCGGGCCCATGCAGCTCAAATCCGCCGTGGTCAAGAAGGCTTAGGTGGCTTCGGGATCCGCCGGCGCCGCGGAGACACACTTTGACGCCCTGCTCGCGCGGCTGGGCCGCTTTCCTGATGTCGAGGCGGCCAATCTCCAGGCCTGGGACGCCACGGACCGGCTCCTGCTCGAGGGCGCCGCGAACATCCTAGGCCCCGGCAGCAGGCCGGCCGTCATCGGCGACCGTTACGGTGCCCTCACCCTGGGTGCAATCACCGCGGGGGCCCCGACGCCGGTCCGGGTGCACCAGGACCTCATTACCGGTGAACGGGCCCTGCGCCGCAACGCCCGCTCCGTGGGAATCGGCGAAGGCTTCGAGCAGTTGCCGCTGGGCGCGGCCCTCCTGGCAGACGCCACCGTGGTGCTGATCCAGCTACCCAGATCGCTGGCGGAACTGGAGGAAATCGCCGACGCAGTGGCCCGCCACGCGGCCCCCACAGTCACCGTCCTGGCCGGCGGACGGGTTAAACACATGAGCCTGGGGATGAACGCGGTCCTGGCCCGCTACTTCGGCGAAGTCCAGCCGCAGCTGGCCCGGCAGAAGTCCCGGATCCTGATCGCCAGGAAGCCCTTGCCGGTCGCCGCCGCGGCGCCGTTCCCGGTCACCGCCGTGAACTCTGCGCTGGGGCTCAGCGTCTGTGCCCGCGGCGCGGTCTTCGCCGGGACGGACCTGGACATCGGCACCCGGTTCCTCCTGGAGTTCCTCCCGCAGATGCCTGACGCCGCCCACGCCGTGGACCTCGGCTGCGGGACGGGAATCCTCGCGGCCATGTATGCCCGCAGCCGTCCGGGTTCCCGCGTGACAGCGACGGACCGGTCGGCGGCTGCGGCCGACTCCGCCCGGGCGACGGCCGCCGCCAACGGGCTCGGCTCCCGGATCGAGGTCATCCAGGACGATGCCATGGGCTCCCTGCCGGACGGCAGCGCGGACCTGATCCTCCTGAACCCGCCCTTCCATCTCGAATCAGCGGTCCACGCCGGTGCCGGGATCAAACTCATCGAAGCCGCCGGCCGGGTCCTGGCCCCCGGCGGCGAGCTCTGGACCGTCTATAACAGCCATTTGCAGTACCGTCCCGCGCTGGAACGGCTGATCGGCCCCACCCGGGAAATCGGCAGGAACAGCAAATTCACGGTCACGGCCAGCACTTGCAGGACCGGTGCCCGGTCCCGTGTCGGGTGGACGCCCGGACCGTGACGTAGGATTCTGGGACCAGCACTGCCAATACGACGTTGAGAGGTACCAGTGACCGAGATCCGACAGCCCTCGCCACGGCGCGGAACCAACCTGCCACGGATGGGTGATTTCAACCTCACGGTGATTCTGGATGCCATTCGTCGGGCCCCGGAGAGCGGGCTGAGCCGGGTGGAACTGGCCAAGATCGTTGGGCTCTCCCCACAGACAATCTCGAACATTTCCCGCCGGCTGCTGGACCAGAACCTCATTGTCGAAGCCGGCAAGGAGGGCACCGGCCCCGGCAAACCGCGGACCATGCTGCGCCTCAACGCCTCCGGCAAGTACGCAGTGGGGGTCCATCTGGACCCTGCCGTCATAACCTGCGTGGTGCTCGATCTCGTGGGCGACGTGGTCCAGCACTGCCGGCTTAAAACCCCGGGCAGCCAGGATCCGAAGGAGGTCATCGAGACTATTGCCGGGGCGATCAAGTCCGTCATCGCCGACTCCGGCGTCGACCCGGCCCTCATCGCCGGGCTGGGGGTGGCCGCTCCGGGGCCGATCGATCTCAACGAGGGTACCGTGGTGGACCCGCCGCTGATGCTGGGCTGGGATCACGTTCCACTGCGGGACGCGCTGGCCAAAGCCACCGGGCTGTCGACCTTGGTGGATAAGGACGTAACGAGCGCGGCTGTCGCTGAGACCTGGGCAGGCGGACCAAGCGGCGCCGGCAGCTTCGTTTTTATGTACATGGGCACCGGCATCGGCTGCGGCATTGTCCTCCGGGACGAAGTGGTGCGGGGGACGTCCGGCAACGCCGGCGAAATGGGCCACATCGTCGTTGATCCCGACGGCGCGCTCTGCGATTGCGGCCTGCGCGGCTGCGTGAAAGCCACGGCCATCCCGCGGGTCCTGGTGGCCCAGGCGGAGCAGGCAGGCATCCTTGACCCGTTGGGCCCCAATCCGGGCGGACCGGAAATCCAGGACAGCTTTGCCCAGCTTTGTGCCAAAGCCGACGGCGGCGACCCGGCGGCGTCGGAAATTCTTGACCGTTCCGCGGTGCTGGTGGCCCGCGCCGCCTCCGCGATCAGCAACGTCCTGGACGTGGACCGGATTGTCTTCGGCGGCCCGTTCTGGACGTACCTCTCGAAACGCTACCTTGCGCTGATCCCCGATCTCGTCCGCGCAGCCAGCGACACCCGCGGCATTCACAGTACCGATGTCGTCGCGAGCGGTGTCGGCGAGGATGTTGGCGCCATCGGGGCGGCCTGCCTCGTCCTGGAAGATGCGCTCGCGCCCCGGGCGCAGCGGCTGCTGCTGGAGGCCTGAGGCGGGCCCGTCGCAGACAGGTAAAACAGCAGGTCAACGGCAATATTACCGGTAAGATGCAAAGGTTGCCCCGACATGTACGTGGGGCCGCATCAGATCAGAAACGGGGAAGTATGCGCGGGCGTTGGAAGTCATTGATATCGGGAGTCGCCGCTGCGGCCGTACTGGCCGTCCCCGCGTGTGCCGCCGGCACCGACGCGGCCGAGGACCGCGTCCTGAAGATCGCCTACCAGAAAACCGACTCGTTTGCCGCTGTGGACAACATGCTCACCGCGGCGAAAAAGGACTTCGAAGCCGCGAACCCCGGCGTCACGGTGGAAATGCAGCCGATCATGGCCAACGATGAGGACTACGGCACCAAACTGGCG
>JBFGBS010000044.1:0-9097 GCA_041567475.1 Arthrobacter sp. | reverse complement strand
GCCACGCTCGCCCTCCCGGGATCGGCAGGCGTCACGGCCGCGACGGCAGCGGAGACGCTGGTGC
Source organism: Arthrobacter sp. (assembly GCA_041567475.1). Taxonomy (GTDB): domain Bacteria; phylum Actinomycetota; class Actinomycetes; order Actinomycetales; family Micrococcaceae; genus Arthrobacter. The sequence continues at coordinate 9,033 of JBFGBS010000044.1, read as the reverse complement.
TGCCCTACAACGACCTCGCCGCCGTCGAAGCGGCCTTCGCCGCGCACGGGTCCAACATTGCCGCCGTGATCACCGAGGCCGCCCCCGCCAACATGGGCGTCGTCACCCCGGGCGAGGGCTTCAACGCGGGGCTGTCCCGGATCACCGGCGAACACGGCGCGCTGCTGATCGTCGATGAGGTCCTGACCGGTTTCCGGACCGGATACTCGGGGTACTGGGGACTGACCGGAGGGGCAGCCGACGCTGCCGAGCCGTGGACCCCGGACCTGCTCACCTTTGGAAAAGTCATCGGCGGCGGCATGCCGGCCGCGGCCCTCGGCGGACGCGCCGACGTGATGGACTACCTCGCGCCGCTTGGCCCGGTCTACCAGGCCGGCACCCTGTCCGGGAACCCGGTGGCCATGGCCGCCGGCGTCGCGACCCTGACCCATGCCACCCCGGAGGTCTACTCCTTTGTGGACGCCCGCTCGCTGGAGCTCTCCGCAGCGCTGTCCTCGGCCCTGGACGCCGCGGGCGTGGACCACTCGATCCAGCGCGCCGGAAACCTGTTCTCGGTGGCCTTCGGCACGTCGGCGCGCGGCGTGCACAACTACGCCGACGCCCAGGCGCAGGAGGTCTTCCGCTACGCCCCGTTCTTCCACTCCATGCTCGACTCCGGGGTTTACCTCCCGCCGTCCGTCTTCGAAGCCTGGTTCCTCTCCGCCGCCCATGACGACGCGGCCATGAACCGGATCTTCGACGCCCTGCCCCGGGCCGCGAAGGCCGCGGCAGCCGCGACGGCCTGACCGGGGCGGCGGCCACCGGTCCCGGAACGCCGGCCGGCCGGTAACACCCGGTTAACTACGGATGGCACCCGCCGCGGCGGGTGCCATCCGTAGTTAAGCGGTGCCGGTCCTAGAAGGCCGGGGTCACGTCTCCGTTGGGCCATTCCTTTTCGATGAAGGCCTTGACCTCGGGGGAGTGCAGGAGCTCGTCGAGCTTCTGGATGCGGACATCGTCCTTGGAGTCCTCGCGCCAGGCCAGGAAGTTGGCGTACGGGTTGTTCTCGACGGACTCGACGGCGAGGGCGTCAGTGGTGCTCAGGCCCGCCTTGAGGATGAAGTTTCCGTTGATCAGGGCCAGGTCCACGGAGGGATCCTTGAGGTCGTTGATCAGCAGTTCGGGCTGGTTTTCCGAGAACTTCAGGTTCTTCGGGTTCTGGGCATCGGTCAGCGTCAGGACGGAGGTGTCATCGGCGATGTCCTTGACGAGGCCGGCGACTTCAAGGACCTTCAGGGCGCGGACCTGGTTGGAAGGATCATTCGTGATGGCGACTTTGGCGCCGTCCTGGATGTCCTGGATGTCCTTGACCTTTTCCGAGAACGCGGCGTAGGGCTCGATGTGGATGCCTTCGCCGTGGCCGAACTTGTAGCCCTTGGTCTGGACCTGGTCCTCATACCACGGCAGGTGCTGGTAGTAGTTGGCGTCCAGCGAACCGTCGCTCAGGGCGGTGTTGGGCGTCTGGTAGTCCTCGATTTCCTTGATGTCGAGCTTCAGCCCGGCCTTCGGGGCGAGGTCCTGGTTGACGAATTCCAGGATCGCGGCGTGCGGGACCGGGCTGGCGCCGACCGTGAGGGTGACCGGGTTGGCCGGGTCCAGGGCGGTGGTCTGGGCGGCCGGGGTGGAGGAACCGCCGCAGGCCGACAAGGTCAGGGCAGTGACAAGGCCGGTGGCCAGGAGGGTGAGTTTTTTACGCATCGGGTGCGTTCCTTTCGAGATGGCGGGACGTGCAACGTCAGCGCCGTGGTTCGCGCAGAGGGCGGGCAGGGTCGCTGCCCTGCTGCAGGGTGGTGGTCCGGTGTTCCGGGTCCGGGCCGCGGTGGAGTCAGCGGTGGTGGAATCAGCGGTGGTCGAGGCTGCGGGAGACCCGTTCGCCGACCAGCTGGATGACCTGGACGAGCAGCACGATCAGGACGATGGTGACGACCATGACCGTGACGTCGAAGCGCTGGAAGCCGTAGTTGTAGGCGAGCTTGCCGAGGCCGCCGCCGCCGACCAGGCCCGCCATGGCGGAATAGCCGACGAGCGTGACCACGGTGGTGGTCACGGCGGCGATGATGGCAGGCAGGGATTCACGCAGCATCACCTTGTTGATGATCTGCATGGTGGTCGAGCCCATCACCTGGGCTGCGTCGATCTTGCCGTGGTGCACATCCCGCAGGCAGGACTCCACGAGCCGGGCGAAGAACGGGATGGTGCCGACGGAGAGCGATACCGACGCCGCAACGGGGCCCAGGCTGGTGCCGACCAGTGCCCGGGCCAGCGGGATCAGGGCCACCATCAGGATCGCAAAGGGGATCGACCGGGTGATGTTGACAATGACATCGCTGAGGATGCGGTTGATGACCGGCATCGGGCGGAGCCCGCCGGGTGCCGAAATGTGCAGGAAGACGCCCAGCGGCAGGCCGACCAGCACGGTAAAGAAGCCGGAGATCCCGACCATCTGCAGGGTCTCGATGATGGCTTCGGGCAGGGCCTTGGCCAGGACCGGGTTACTGAAGAAGTCGTTCATGAGTTCCCTCCGGCGTTGGCGTTGCGGGCAGGCACGCCGGGCGTGGTGCGCTTCGCGCTGATGCCCCGCTCATGCAGGTAGTCCAGGACGGCGTCGGAATCGGCGTCTTCGGCAAGCTGGACACGAAGGTGGCCGAACTGTTCCCCGCCGAGTGTTTCGACGCTGCCGGCGAGGACGTTGATGTCGATGTCGAAGTGGCGTGCCACTCCGGTCAGCACCGGCTCCTTCGCGCGGTCCCCGGAGAAGATGATCTCCACGACGGGCCCGCCCTGCAGGGCGCCGTGCACCGGCTCCGACGGGGGCAGCGGCAGGAGGGCGCGGGCCAGTTTGCTGTCCAGTTCGCCCGCGACGTCCTGCAGGGCGCCGTGTTCAACGATGCGTCCTTTGGCCAGGAGCGATACGGAGTTGCACACGCGCTTCACGACGTTCATCTCGTGGGTGATGATCAGGACGGTGAGCTGGAGACGGGTGGTGAGGTCCTGGATCAGGTCCAGGATTTCCTCGGTCGTCGTCGGGTCAAGTGCGGACGTCGGCTCATCGCAGAGCAGGACGTCCGGATCCGAGGCCAGGGCGCGGGCGATCCCGACGCGCTGGCGCTGTCCGCCGGAGAGCTGGGAGGGGTACGCGTTTTCGAATCCCTCGAGTCCGACCAGCTTCAGGAGTTCGGCAACCCGGGTCCGGATGGTTTCCTTCGGCGTTTTCACGAGTTCCAGCGGGTGCGCGACATTTCCGGCGGCGGTCCGGGAATCCATCAGGTTGGCATGCTGGAAGACCATGCCGATGCGCCTGCGTGCGGCCCGGATCTCGGAGTCCTTCACCGAACTCAGTTCCGTGCCGTCGATGCTCACCGACCCGGACGTCGGACGGTCCAGCAGTGTCAGGCAACGCACGAGGGTCGACTTCCCGGCGCCGGAGTGGCCGATGATGCCATGAATGGAGCCCTTGGGAACTGCGAGGGTGACGCCGTCCAGGGCCACCACTTCTTTCTTGCCCTGCCGGTAGACCTTGCGCAGGTCAGTAACTGTGATCATTTATCCCTTGGCGGTTGGAGGTGGGCGTGGCTGAGCACGCGCCCGACGCTGAACTTAATTATGTCAGCGGCGACAATCGCCACCCAGCCGCCCGGAATGTTCGCCCAAAATGCTGATCTGCTGTCGAAAATTCCGCAAAGCAGGGATCCTGCCGGGGATCACGGCAGGGTACTTGCGGGTCGCGGAATCCGGGACGGCGGCAAACGGCGCCGCGGGCGCCCGAAGGGGCATGTGATTTGTGTCCCAGCAGGTCGCTCTCCGTGCCCGGTACCGTTGCCGGGCGCTCCGTGCGGGATGCGCGCCGGGCGGCTAGAAGTCGCCGCGGCTGGCGTCTTCCGGCGGAAGGACCGGCCAGTCACCTTCGATCACGGCGGCGGGCTTGGTCTTGCGCAGGTAGGTCTGAAAATCCGCCGCCTGTGCCGATGCCCACTCAACCTGCAGCTGGTGCAGGTGGCTTGCGGGCATCTTGAGCTTGGGGAACTTTCCGGCCATGGCGTCGAGCATACGCAGGGTTGCCAGCGCATCGGCCGCGGACGTGTGGGCGTTGTCCAGGCTGACGCCATATTCCTCGCACAGCGCCGTCAGCGTCCGCTTGCCCTTGCGGTACCTGTCGACCTGCTTGTTCATGACGTAGGGGTCCAGGACCGGGAAGCGGCTCAACTGCGGGATGCCGTAGCGGGCGGATTCGGCGGCGAGGACGGTGAAGTCGTAGCTGGCGTTGAAGGCAATGACGGGAACGCCGGCGTCGAAAAGTTCCTGCAGCACCGCGGCAAGCTCGCGGGTCACGTCCGCCGCAGGCCGGCCGTCGCGGCGGGCCTGCTCCGTCGTGATGCCGTGGATGTCGCTGGCCTCGGTGGGAATCTCCACGCCCGGGTCCGCAAGCCATTCGTGTTCCTTGAGGACGGCACCGTCGGCATCCACCACGGTGACCGATGCGGTAACGATCCGCGCGGCACGCGAATTCCGGCCGGTGGTCTCAAGGTCAAAGGCTGCTCGGGGGAGGGTGTTCCAGGTGCTCATGCGTCAACGCTACCGGGTGCCTCCGACAGAATTAGCCACCGCACACGCCTGCGCCGCACCGGCGCTAGGCTGGATCGATGCAAGAGGAGTATGTGGACGCGGTACTGGAACTGGTGGACCTGATCCCGCCCGGACGCGTCCTGGCCTACGGTGACGTTGCCGAGCTCCTCGGCTCCGGCGGCCCGCGGCAGGTCGGCGCGGTCATGAGCCGGCGCAGCAGCGCCCTCGCGTGGTGGCGTGTCCTGAAGTCCAGCGGCGAGGCCCCGCCGGGGCACGAACGTGATGCCCTGGGCCGGTACATCGACGAAGGGACTCCGCTTTCCGGACACTACGCCGACTTTCTTCGCACTGGCGAAGGACGCTGGCGCGTGGACCTGCCGGCTGCCCGGTGGGCACCGTCAGCCGCCGAGTTTGACCGGATCGATGCCGCGGCCCGGCAGCTGGACCGCGCACTGGCCGGCACGGTGCCTGAATTGTCGCTGCCTGATGATGGAATGGCCGGGTGAGTATCTCCAGCAAGCATTCGGAAGCACCGCAGCGCGGCACCGGCGCCAGGACGCCGGGCCAGGGCCTGCGCCTGCTCCCGCCGCGGACGAAGCATTCCGCCGTTCCGGAGCTGACGGCGGACCAGCTCGCCGTCGTCGATGTCCCGCACGGTTCCGGACCCGTGCTCGTTCCCGGGGCGCCAGGCACCGGGAAATCCACCGTACTTGTCGAGGCCGCCGTCCGCCGGGCCCGGCGCGACGGGTTGGACCCCGAACGGATGCTCATCCTGGCCCCCGGACGGCTCGCCGCGGACACGCTCCGGGACCGGTTCACCGCACGCCTGGACCGCAGCCTGAGCACCACCCCGGCCCGGACCTGGGCCTCGTACGCCTTTGACGTGATCAGGCGCGCCAAGGCGGCAGGCGTCTTGCCGCTGCCCCGCCCGCCGAAGCTCCTCTCCGGACCCGAGCAGGACCTGATCATCAAGGAACTCCTCGAAGGACACACGCTGCCGGGACTCGAGCTGCCCTGGCCCGCGGATCTGGAAGACGCCCTGCGGACCCGCGGTTTCCGGCAGGAGGTACGGCAGCTTTTCGACCGGATCATTGAATCCGGTCACACGGCCGAGGATCTGGTGGCGCTCGCGGGCCGCTGCAGCCGGCCGGACTGGATCGCCGCGGCGGCGCTTTACTCCGAGTACCGGGACGTCCTGGACCTGCGGATGCCGGAGGCTTTCGATCCCGCCGGCATCATCACCGCTGCGCGCCAGATTTTCCAGGACGCCCCCGATTTCCTTGCCGCCGAGCGGGACCGGCTGCAGCTGATTCTGGTGGACGATATCCAGGAGGCGAACCCTGCCGTTTTTGAGCTGCTGGCGGACATCGCCGCGGGCAAGGACGTGATCGTTACGGCGTCTCCGGACACCGTGGTCCAAGGCTTCCGGGGGGCGCGTCCGGACCTCGTGGCCGAGTTGCCGGCGCTGCTGGCGCCGGCCGGGGGAACGGTCCTGGAACGCCCGCTTCATCTCGCCCACCGGCAGGCGCCGAAGGTCGCGGCGGCGTGGCAGTCAGTGGCCGGACGCATCTCCCGGCGGGCCGGCGCGCAGTCCGCGCGCCGGCTCGAGCCGCCGCCCCGGAACGGCCCGTCAGAAGGACCCCCGGCGCCGGACGGGGCCGACGGCGTTGCAGGCCGCGTGGAGGCGCATCTGCTCCCGTCGCCGGTGCATGAATTGCGCTACGTCGCGCAACGCATTCTCGAGGCCCAGCTGCAGGACGGCCGCGAGCTGGGTGAGATCGCGGTGATCGTGCGCAACGGCGGGCAGCTCAGCCAGCTGCAGCGGTACCTCGCGGGGCAGGGAATACCGGTCCGGATCCCGGTCGCCGAATCCGCAGTCCGGGATGAGGTCGCGGTCCGTCCGCTGCTCGATGCCTACGCGGTGGCTCTCGATCCCGCCCTCCTGACGCCGGATTCCGCGGTTGCCCTGCTGACATCCCGGATCGGCGGTGCCAGCACGATCGAGCTGCGGCGGCTGCGCCAGTCCCTGCGGCACGAGGAAATCCTCGGCGGCAGCGGCCGGGCCAGCGACGCGCTGCTCGTCGAGGCGCTGCTGGAACCCGGCGCCCTGGCGACCCTGGGCATCGAGGGGCGGTCAGCGCGCCGGATAGCCCGGATGATCGCGGCGGGCCGGGAAGCCGCTGCGGCCCCCGGAGGCAACGCCGAGACGGTGCTTTGGGCGCTCTGGCACTCGACCGGACTGGCGTCGCGCTGGACCGAGGCGGCGCTGGCCGGGGGATCCGCCGGCGCCCGGGCGGACCGTGACCTCGACGCCATGATGGCGCTTTTTCACACGGCGGAGCGGTTCGTGGACCAGCTGCCCGGATCCGGCCCGGAGCAGTTCCTCGAATACCTGCTGAGCCAGGAACTTCCGATGGATACCCTGGCGGCCAGGGCCCAACTGGAGGATGCCGTGGAGCTGATGACCCCGGCCAGCGCGGCCGGACGCGAATGGCCCGTGGTGATTGTGCCGGGCCTGCAGGAAGGCGTGTGGCCGAACACCCGCCTCCGCGGCGAACTGCTCGGAAGCACCCTCTTTGCCGACGCCGTCGAACACGGTGTCGAGTACGCGTTGCGTGTTGATCCGCTCAGCAGGCTGCGCGAAATCCGCTACGACGAACTGCGCAGCTTCGCCACCGCCGTGTCCCGGGCCAAGACCGTACTGATCTGCACGGCAGTGTCCTCCGAGGACGAACAACCCTCCTCCTTCCTGGACTACGTGGCACCCCTGCACCCGGACCAGGACCGGCGCGGGTACACCCCGGTGGAACGTCCCCTGACCCTGCGTGCCCTCGTCGCCGAGCTGCGGCAATACGCCCAGCTCGATGCCGACGCCGAACCGTTGGAGGCAACCGCCGTGCTCGCGGCCCTGGCCGCCGCCGAGCCGCCTGTGCCCGGGGCGCACCCGGACAGCTGGTGGGGGCTTCCGCCGCTATCCACCGATGCGCCCGTCGTCCCGCCCGGCGGCACGGTCTACGTCTCACCGTCCAAGGTCGAAACCGTACAGAAGTCCCCGCTGGACTGGTTTGTCCAGGCTGCCGGCGGGGAGGCCGCAACGGATTTCGCCCGCAGCCTGGGCACCCTGGTCCACGCGATTGCACAGGACCTCCCCGACGCCTCCGGCAGCGAGTACGTCGCCGAACTGGTCCGGCGCTGGCCCGCCCTGGGCATGAAGGACAACTGGGAAGGCAAACTCGACTTCCAGCGGGCGGAATCGATGGTCCGGAAGCTCGCGCAGTACGTGCTCGTGATGCGCAGCGAGGGACGGAGCCTGCTCGGCGTCGAGCAGGACTTCGAGGTCAAACTGCCGGACCTTTCCGCGGACGCCGGGCCCGGCCCGGCGCCGGACGACGGGCCCTGGCCGGCCCGGTCCGCCGTGCTCCGGGGCCAGGTGGACAGGCTCGAAATCGACGCGGCGGGACGCCTGGTCATCGTCGACCTGAAAACCGGCAAACGCCAGCCCGGCAAGGCGGACCTGGACCGGCACCCGCAACTCGGCGCGTACCAGGCGGCCGTGCTCGCCGGGGGCTTCGCCGGAGCCGACGACGGTCCGCCGCCGCTGCCCGGCGGGGCGGTCCTGGCCCAGCTCGGCACCACCACGAAGAGCCCGGGGGTCCAGTCCCAGGCACCGCTGGACCCGGCGGAGAACTGGGCGCTGGCGATGGTGCAGGATGCCGCCGTCGCAATGTCCGGCAATACGTTCGAGGCCCGGCACGACCCGAGCAAGGGCGGCCATGGCGGCCACGGCTGCCGCCTTCCCGACGTCTGCCCGCTGTGTGCGCGCGGAAAGCAGGTTACTGAATGACCCCCGATCCCGCCCCCGCGCCGCAGCCGTCCGACGGCGGCACCGTCCCCGTCCCGCGGTTCAGCCCGGAGGAGCTCTCGGCCATGCTGGGGGAGAAGAACCGGCCCACGGCCGAGCAGGCGGCCATCATTTCCTCGCCGTTGGCGCCACGGTTGGTCATTGCCGGGGCCGGATCGGGCAAGACGGCCACGATGGCGGACCGGGTGGTATGGCTCGTGGCCAACGGATGGGTCCGGCCGGAGGAAGTCCTCGGCGTGACGTTCACCCGGAAGGCAGCCGGCGAACTGGCCTCGCGGATCCGCGCCAAACTGGCCGCCCTGCAGCGGATCGCAACCGCCGACACCAGGAACGAGGTCTTCCCCGCCGGCCTGCTCGGCGCGGACGCCCTCGAACCCAAGGTTTCCACCTACCATTCCTACGCCAGCGGCATCGTGTCCGACTATGGACTGCGCCTCGGCGTTGAACGGGACGTGGTCCTGCTGGGCGGAGCCCAGTCCTTCCAGCTCGCCAGCGAAGTGGTGGAAGGCTTCGACGGCGAATACGAGCATTTCCGGGCGGCCAAATCCACGCTCGTCAAGGCCGTGATC
>JBFGBS010000043.1:0-9392 GCA_041567475.1 Arthrobacter sp. | reverse complement strand
TACGCCATAGCCACCCTGGCCGCGGTCGGTTTCGCCGGTGTCCTCGTCTTTATCATGCGCAGTGACGAAGTCCGGGGCTTCCTGCTGAATCTCATCCGTGCGGCCCTTGCCCTGCCGTGAAGGCGGTACGGACGCCGGAGGCACACGTCCTCTCCCGGACGTCGGCGTCCTCGGACACGCGCCGTCCTGCGGGCGGGAGGAGCACGAACGGCGCCTCGTCACGGGGCACCGTCACTGCCGAGTTCGCGGTGACGCTGCCGGCCGTCGTCCTGTTGCTCACTTTTCTGCTGGCGGGTTCCGCCGCGGGCCTGACGCAGCTCCGCCTGGAGGAAGCCGCACGGGGCGCCGCCCGGGTTTTGGCGCGGGGCGGTACCGCCGCGGAAGTCACCGGGGCGGTCCGCCAGCTTGCCGGCGGGTCGGCGGTGACAGCCCTGGCCGCCGACGGCGGATGGCTGAGTGTCACGGTCTCCGACCGGGTGCCGGGGGCCGCCGGCTCGCTGATCCCGTGGACGCTCAGCGCCCGTGCGTGGGCCCGAAAAGAAGCCCCGGACGGGGCCGCCATACGGTTCCCGGCGGCTGACGAATGATAGGGCCGCAGCGCCCCTGCGCGCAGTGCGGGCACGGGCCAAGGGCGGGTTCTCCGCCTCGGCGGGTGCCGGGCGTCGCTCCCGGCCGCCGGAGTCGGAACCGGGAGCACGGTGCCGGGACCATCCTGGGATTGGGGCTGGGGATCGTGGTGATGATGGCTGCGGCACTGCTCCTGTTGCTGACCCAGGCGACGGTTGCGGCGTCCCGGGCCGCGGCGGCTGCCGACCTTGCGGCACTTGCGGCGGCAGATTCCGCCCGGGGCATCACCGCCGGACAGCCGTGCGCCGTCGCCAGGGACGTCGCGGCCCGGAACAACGCAAGGCTCGTCAGCTGTTTCCAGGGCGCCGGGGAGACGGTCCAGGTCGGCACCGAGGTGACAGCGGGTCACCTGCTTGGTCCGGCCCGCGGACTTGCCCGGGCCGGACCGCCCCCGGCCCTGGACGGAGGCCCGGCGCCGTGAACGGGTTGCCCGTTGGTGAACGCGCCGGACGCGTACAGGTGCCGGCGAAGCTAATTCGCCAGGTTGCCAGGCAGCGCCCGGCAATGTGGCGGCCTGACCGGTCACGGCTGATGGCAGATCCCGCCGACCGACACGTCTGGCGGGTCAGGGCTGGCCGCGGCCGGCCGCCAGATCGGCCGGCTGGCCGGCCTCCATCCGGTCGGTGGCGTCCTTGAGCAGGACGTCGATCAGCGTGACGGCGGCGTCCTTGTCCAGGGGGTTGTTCTTGTTCCCGCATTTCGGCGACTGTACGCAGGACGGGCACCCTGACTCGCATTCGCAGGCCTTGATGGCGTCCCGGGTGGCGGAGAGCCAGACCCTGGCCTTGTCATAACCGCGTTCAGCGAAGCCGGCCCCGCCCGGATGGCCGTCGTAGACGAAGATCGTCGGGACTCCGGTGTCGGCGTGGATGGCCGTCGACACGCCGCCGATGTCCCAGCGGTCACTGGACGCGACCAGGGGCAGCAACCCGATGGCGGCGTGTTCGGCGGCATGCAGGGCGCCGGGGAACTGCGCTTCAATCAGCCCGGCGCCAGTGAGTGACCGGTTGCCGACCACGAACCAGACGGCCTTGGTAAACAGGTCCCGGGCGCCGAGCTGCAGCGGCTCTTCGCCCAGAACCTCGTTCGAAATGAGGGCCTTCCGCTGAAAGGAGACCACTTGAGTGGTCACTTTCACGTCGCCGAAATGCACGGCGATTTCGCCCCACCGGGTCGTGCGCTGCGTCTCAAGCACCTCGATCTGGGTGACGTCCCGGGCCGTCGTGTAATAGTCCGGATTCGCCCGGCGGACCACCACGCAGTGGTCGTCTTCATTCAATTCCTCGACCGTGTAGCTCTCACCCTGATGGACGTAGATCGCGCCGGTGTGCGCCTGGTAATGCGTCTGCGGCGAATCCATCGTCCCGAGCAGCGACCCGGTATCGGCATCGACGATGCTGACCGGACCCCCGCCGTCGGCCCTCAGGTTGACCATCCCCGCCGCGCTTTGCGGGTGGGTCCAGAACCACCCGGCAGGCCGCTTGCGGAGGTAGCCCTGTGCCACCAGCCGGTCCAGGAGCTTCTCCGCCGTGCCTCCGAAGAGCTCCAGCTCGGCGTGCCCGAGCGGCAGCTCGGCCGCTGCCGCGCACAGATGCGGGCCGAGGACGTACGGATTGGCAGGATCGAAGACCGTGGCTTCCACGGACACATCGAATATGGCCTCGGGATGGTTCACGAGGTAGGTGTCGAGCGGGTCATCGCTCGCGACGAATGCGGCAATGGCGTCCTGGCCGGCCCGGCCGGCCCGGCCGATCTGCTGGAATAACGACGCCCGGGTGCCCGGCCAGCCCGCCACCAGCACGGCGTCGAGTCCGGAAATATCGATGCCGAGCTCCAATGCCGAGGTGCTGGACACCCCGAGCAGCTCGCCGGACCGCAACGATTTCTCCAGGGCCCGGCGCTCCTCCGGGAGATAGCCTGAGCGGTAGGCCGCAACACGCTGCGGCAGGCTCGGGTCCACCTCGTCGAGCAGGCGCTTGGTGATCGAGGCTATCGTCTCCGCCCCGCGCCGCGACTTGATGAAAGCTATGGTCCGGATCCGCGAGGACACCAGGTTCGCGAGCAGATCCGAAGTTTCGGCCACGGCCGTCCGGCGCGACTTGGCCCCGTTTTCGCCCCGGACATCGGTCAGGGCAGGCTCCCAGAAGGCCACCGTGGTGGAACCGTGCGGCGACGAGTCCTCACTCACGGCCCGTGCGGGAGCCCCGATGAGGCGGCTGAACGAGGTTGCGGGTTCGGATGCGGTGGCGGACGCGGCGATGAACACCGGGCCCGGGTGGGAGCCGCCCGGACTGTAATGGGCACAGATACGCCGCAGCCGGCGCATGAGGTTGGCAACGTGGGAACCGAAGACGCCGCGGTAGCTGTGCGCCTCGTCCACGATCACGTACCGCAGCCGGCGGAAGAAGCGGGCCCACCACGCATGGTTGGGGAGGATACCGAAATGCAGCATGTCCGGGTTGGCCAGGATGAAGTTTGCGTGGTCACGGATCCAGCGCCGGGAAGCAGGATCCGTGTCGCCGTCGTAGGTTTCCGCCCGGACGGTCGGCAGCTGGAGGGCGCGGATTGCGGCCAGTTGGTCAGCGGCCAAGGCCTTGGTGGGGGAGAGGTAGAGGGTCACTGCGCCGTCGTCGTGGATCTTGCCGGGGTCGGCCAGGACCGCAAGCTCGGACCGGTGGATCGCGTCCAGGGCGGGGAGCTGGTAGGCCAGTGATTTTCCCGATGCGGTGCCGGTGGCGATGACCACGTGTTCGCCGGCATGGGCCAGATCGGCGGCCTGGATCTGATGACGGTAGGGCTCGTGGATCCCGAGCGAGCCGTAAGCCGACACGAGGTCGGCATGGGCCCAGCCCGGCCACGGAGCGTGCACGGCCTGACGGGCGGGGATGGTGCGCACATGACGGAGCTGTTCCGGGTCCGGGCCGCGGCCCAGCAACGGAATCAGGGATTCATGTGGGTTCACCCGCCCATTCTTTCATCCGGTCTCAAATCGATCCCGCGGCGGGCAGTGCGGCACTATCCGACGGACAGGTCGGATCCTTCCTCCGACGAGGAGAGCATCAGCACCTGGCACACCGTGCGCCAGCCCAGATGCGAATACAGTTTCTGGCCGTCGAGTGAGGCCAGCAGCAGCCCCGAGTCGACGTCGTGTTCGAAGGCCTGGGCGGCCAGGGCCTTCATGATGAAGCTGCCCAGCCCGCGCCGCTGGAACTTTGGCTCCGTGACAATTTTGTCGAAGATTGCCGTATGGCCCACCACGAACACCCGCCCGCTGGCGGCAACCTCGTCGCCGGAGTACACGATGGCGTGCTGTACCCCGTAGACCTTGGACGTTTCCAGCGTCAGGTCGTCGTCGGACAGCCACGGGTCCTCGGCGTCCTGGGTTTCCATGTCCACGATCATCATCGTCTGGGTGGCCGAGGTGACGTTGAGTCCGTGCGCCCCGGCCAGGTCCGTGTAGCGGTCCGCGTCGTTCGTCAGGATGGTCAGGATTCTGGCGGGCACCTCCGCAGTTTTTCCCGCCAGCTCCGCGAACTCGTCGTCGGACGGGTCATAGGCGAAGTATTCCCACTCCTGCGTGGTGTCCGCCCGCAGCGCCGCCGGGAAACGGCCCTCCCGGCGTGTCTCATAACCCCGGCAGCCGGCCCAGCCGGTAACCCAGATTTCCAGCAGATGAGTGGTGTCATCAACCATCGCCTCAAGACTCATGTGACGAGCGTATTCCAGCGCCGCTGCAAGCAACAGGGCCCGGCCACGGGAACGGCGCTTACTTACCCAATCGTGACAGTGCCGCCCCGCAGCTGCCCGGCGTACGGAGTCCGCGGCCACCAAGTACGCTTAAAAGCGTGGCTTTAAACAGGATTGTTCTTTTTTACGGTTTTACTCCGCTTCCGGACCCGGAGGCCATCCGGCTCTGGCAGCGCGCCTTGTGCGAAAAGCTCGGGCTCACCGGGCGCATCATCCTTTCCAAGGACGGGATCAATGCGACCGTCGGCGGGGAGATCCAGGCCGTCAAGCAGTATGTGAAGACCACGCGCGAATACAAGGGCTTCCACGGCATCGACGTGAAGTGGTCTGACGGCGGTGCGGCCGACTTTCCACGGCTGAGTGTGAAGGTCCGGGACGAGATCGTGTCGTTCGGTGCACCCGGCGAGCTTAAGGTCGACGACGGCGGTGTCGTTGGCGGCGGGACGCATCTCACGCCCGAGGAACTCCACCGGCTTGTGGAGGCCAAAAAGCAGGCCGGGGACGACGTGGTCTTTTTCGACGGGCGCAACGGCTTCGAGGCCCAAATCGGCAAGTTCAAGGACGCCGTCGTCCCGGATGTCGCCACCACGCACGACTTCATCAAGGAACTGGACTCCGGCAAGTATGACGCGCTCAAGGACAAGCCGGTGGTCACCTACTGCACGGGCGGAATCCGGTGCGAGGTGCTCTCGAGCCTGATGGTGAACCGCGGCTTCAAAGAGGTTTATCAGCTGGACGGCGGCATCGTCCGCTACGGGGAGGCCTTCAAGGACCAGGGCCTCTGGGAAGGCTCCCTCTACGTGTTCGACAAGCGGATGCACCTTGAATTCAGCGACGAGGCCAAGACCATCGGCACCTGCACCCGGTGCGAGGCGCCGACAAGCAAGTTCGAGAATTGCTCCAACCCGAGCTGCCGGACCCTCACCCTGTACTGCGCGGACTGCGCCGCCAGCCCGGAGACCCTGCGCTGCCCGGACGGCTGCCCCGCCTGAAGCACCCGCCCGGATCTCCCGGATCTCCCGGGCGGACTCAGGCCGGGGTGATCATGTACGCGTAGTTCGCCGGCGCCTGTCCCAGGATCTGGATGGTCAGTGTTTCCTCCGCGGGCAGGAAGACGAGATTTACCGCTGAGGTCCCGCACCGCAGGCGCAGATTGATGAAGACCATGTCCGCGTCCCGGACGGTAAAGAACACCCGGTCGGCACTCCGGCATGCGAGCGTCACGGAATAGCTTCCGCCGGGCAGCGTGGCGGTGGATTCGCTGCGGGGATCGCCCGCATCCACGGAACCCGAACTGGTGTGGACGGCATAGTGATCGTTCTCGGGGAGGACATCGTCCACCCAGTCGTCCAGCTCTTCGCCCGAAAGCAGCCGGTTCGGCGCGGCCTGTTGCGGGACTACCGGCGGAATGGCCGCGACCGTGGCCGTAGGAGCGGCAGCCCGGGGTAAGTCGTCGTCCCAAGGGCCGTCGTCGTATTCGTACTCACAACCGGACAGGACCATTCCGAGCAGCAAGTAGACAGACAGCACGGCAGGGCCGGCTGCGGCCCGCAAACGCGGAACCCTCGGCGCCGGAACGGTGGGCATGTCCAGACTGTAGGCCCGTCCCGGACATCTGACCAGAGTATTGGGTCCTGTCGCGACGCCGGAGGGACCTAAGTAATCCGGGCACGACTACTTAGGTGCGGCACTTGACCCTGCCGCTACGCCAGACGCCGGGGTCAGGCGGTGACGCCCTGCGGTTCCAGACGGACGCACACGTGCAGGTCCGGGACTAAACTTGACCGGTGACCTCCCCAGCACAGACCCCCACCCCGCATTTCACCGCCGGCAACACTCCGGATGCCCCCCGGAGCGACCTTGACGGTCTGCTCCCGGACCTGGCCGCCGGCCTGCTCGGCATCGGCTACACCGTGGATGGAGTCGCGGAGCTGCTCGGCGAGGCCGCACACGCCGCGCTGGGCCGGGACCAGCTCATCCCGGCCCTGATTGCGACGGGCCCCGCCGTCCAGGCCGACCCGGCGACTGCCGCGCTCGCCGCCGTCGTGCGCCTGTGGCTGCTCGCCGAACCGCAGCCGGCGGCCGCCCTCGACGCCGCCCTGCCCGGCGTCGGCGCCGCGGGCCTGCGGGAACTGGGCCTCGTGGAGGACTCCGCGGGCGGCCTGCTGCAGGCCAAGGTGGACCTGCGGCCCTACGGCTGGGACCCGGTCGACGGGGACGACGAAAACCGCAGCGGCGGGGCGGACCTGTGGGTCGCGAGCGACCTTGCGGCCCATCAGCGTCCGGGCGTCCTCCGGCACGACCACGTGTTGGGCATCGGGCAGGCGTCCACCACCCTGGTGCAGGTCACGGCGCGCCGGCACGCCGCCCGTGCCCTGGACCTCGGCACCGGGTGCGGTATCCAGACCTTTCACCTCCTGCACCATTGCGAGCACGTCACGGCGACGGACATCTCGGCCCGGGCCCTGGCCTTCACCCGCTTCAACCTGCTGCTCAACGCCGAAGCCCTGCACCTGGATCCGGCCGACCTGGAGCAACGGGTCAGCCTCCGGCTCGGATCCCTGCTGGAACCGGTGGCAGGGCAGGAATTCGACCTCGTGGTCTCGAACCCGCCCTTCGTGATCACGCCCCGGCGCGCCGGCGAAGCGGCCGGGGACCAGTTCACGTACCGCGACGGCGGTTTGCCGGGGGATGAGATCGTCGCGTCCCTCGTCCGGGCCCTGCCCTCTGTCCTCGCGCCCGGCGGAACGGCGCAGCTGCTGGGCAACTGGGAGATCACGGCGGGAGCTTCCTGGACTGAACGGCCGCAGAGCTGGGTCGACCCGGCCGCCGATGCGTGGTTTATCCAGCGTGAACAGGTGGGCCCGGAACAATATGCCGAAACCTGGCTGCAGGATGCCTCCGAGGCCCGTGACCGCCAGCTCTACCAGGACTCCTATGCGGCGTATCTGAACGATTTCGCTTCCCGGAACGTCGTGGGAATCGGCTTTGGCATGATCTGGCTTCGGCGCCCGACGGCCGGCACCGGACCAGTGATCTCCCGCTTCGAGGAGATCACCTACCCGATCGAACAACCCGTCGGTCCGCACCTGGGGGCCGCCGTCGAACGCGCCGACTGGGTAGCCTCCCACGATCTCGCCGCAGCCCACCTGGTCGTCGCCGACGATGTCACCGAGGAACGGCACCAGCGCCCCGGCGCCGAGCACCCGGGAGTCATCCTGCTGCGCCAGGGCGCCGGTCTGCGCCGCACCAACTTGCTCAGCACCGAACTCGCCGGCCTGGTCTCGGCATGCGACGGCGACCTCACCATCGGACAGATCCTCGGCGCCCTTGAAGCGTTGCTGGGCGGCTATGACGGCTTCGACGCCGGGTCGTTCCGCGCGGGACTGCTCGCGGATGTGGCCAATCTGGTCCGCGACGGCTTCCTGATCCCGGTTTAGGAACCCGGGCCCGCCGACCGGTATGCGGGCAAGTGTCAAACATTCATTTCACAGCCGGGTGCGGCTGGCTAGAATAATAACGTGATAGCAGAACGCCCGGGCTCGCCGGCACCGGACGCCGCGGACCCGCGGGAGTCCGCGGCCGCGAAACGCCCGTCACGCCCGGAACGCAAAGTGGAAATCACGGACCCGTTGGCCATCCGGGCGCTGGCCCACGCTGCCCGCCTGGAAGTCATTTCGGAGCTGTACTCCACACAGGTGAGTCGGACCGCCACCGAACTCGCCGTCCAGACCGGCCTGACCCCGAGCGCCATGAGCTACCATCTCCGGGCACTCAAAAAATGGGGCCTCGTAGTGCCGGCGGATACCACCGGCGACGCCCGGGAACGCCGCTGGAAAGCCGCCGGCACGGAAGTCACCATCAATTCCGGCGGGGGAGTCGCCGGCCCCGAACTCGCCGTCCTCGATCTCGAACTGGACGCGTTCCGCCGCCGGGCCAGCGCCTACGCCACAACCCGTGACGGGCGCCGCCGCCGCGGCGAGCCGGCCGACGCCTCCGCAGTTGTGCTGGCCAGCAACGTGCTCTATCTCACCCGGGCCCAGCAGGCCGAGCTCTCCGGGCGGCTCTTTGACCTGCTCAAAGACTACGAGCCGGCGGACCCGGACCACGTTCCCGAGGACGCCCGGCGGACAGCGATCCTGTGGTCGATCCTGCCGGATGAACGGGGCGCGGCGGCCGGCAATTCCGCGGCCGGCGGTTCCTGACGCGTGACGCCCTGCCGGGTCTGCCGGGGCCCTGCCCAGGCGGCAGGTGTGAGGCCTTAATCCCGCCGCCGGGCGGCCGTCATTTCCGTCCGAATGCGCAGGATTCTGCAAAATATGGTGAACTAGGCGGGTATGGGCGCATCTGCCCGAGCCACCTTTTTCTGTAGGAGCACCGTGCCAAGTAAGGCCAAAACCGGCAAGAAACTCGTGATTGTGGAGTCTCCGGCCAAGAGCAAGACGATCGCCAAGTACCTGGGCGAGGGCTTTATCGTTGAGGCCTCGATCGGGCACATCCGCGACCTTCCGCAGCCTTCCGAGCTCCCGGCGGAACTGAAGAAGACCCCGCTGGGCAAGTTCGCCGTCGACATCGAAAACGACTTCAAGCCCTACTATGTCGTGTCCCCGGACAAGAAGAAAAAGGTTGCCGAGCTCAAGGCACAGCTCAAGGACGCTGACGCCCTCTATCTCGCAACCGATGGGGACCGCGAGGGCGAGGCCATCGCGTGGCACCTGCTGGAAGTGCTCAAGCCCAAAGTGCCCGTCTACCGGATGACCTTTGGTGAAATCACCAAGGAAGCGATCCACCGTGCGATGGATCAGCTCCGCGACGTGGACCAGGACCTCGTCGACGCGCAGGAAACCCGCCGCGTGCTCGACCGCCTCTACGGCTACGAAATTTCCCCCGTGCTCTGGCGCAAAGTGGCCCGCGGCCTCTCCGCCGGACGCGTGCAGTCGGTCGTCACCCGCAGGGTGGTGGACCGGGAACGCGAGCGCATGGCCTTCAAGTCCGCGTCTTACTGGGACCTCACCGGC
>JBFGBS010000042.1:0-9468 GCA_041567475.1 Arthrobacter sp. | reverse complement strand
GGCGGGCTCGGCGCACGGCTGCAGCGGCGCGGGGAATTCAGTCAATCCTTGGCCAGCACCAGGACAGCGTGGTGGCACGGACGCTGTTGCGCGATCTCGCCGTCGCGGCGGGCAGGGACGGATCAACCGGCTTCATGCTCGGCCGGTTGCATGCCCGCGAGGACCAGCTAGCGGACCTGACGGAGGCAGAATTTATGCAGGCCTGGAAGGATTTCCCTGCCGCCCGATGACCTTGCGCCGATGACCGTGCGCCGATGACCTTGTTTCGGCGGTCGGCTCCGGTCAGCCGGAGTCGGAACCGGCGCGGACATTCTGCTCCGTGCTGTAGTCCCGGATCAGGCCGGTCCCGGCGATTTCGCGGGCCTCGGCCACTCCGGCCACGGCCGCTCTCTTGGTGGGAAACCGCACCGAGACGGCCATGAGGGTCCCGTCGGCGTCGACCATCCTGATCCGGTAGCCGCCGTCGGGCGCGTCCACGAGCTCAAAGTATCCAGCCATTGCACACTCCTTACCCTGGGTACCCCGCGTGCGGGTATTAGTAAGTGTACTTATAGAACGAGCGGTCTGCCACTCGCTGTTCCGCACGCATGCCGGGCCTGCGCCCGGTCAGTTCGCCGCCGAATTCGCCGGGGCGTCCGCCGGGGCCGTGCGCGGCGGGGTATCGCTGCTGTGAACCGCGTCTTCGTGCAGTTCCAGGGCGCTCAGCACGAGCGCGAAGTGACTGAACGCCTGGGGCGTGTTGCCGAGTTGCCGGTTCGCCTCGACGCTCCACTCCTCGCTGAGGAGCCCGACGTCGTTCCGCAGGGCCAGCAGCCGCTCGAAGAGTTCCCGGGCTTCGCGCCGCCGCCCCGCCCCCAGGAGGGCCTCCACGAGCCAGAATGAGCAGGCCAGAAAGACGCCCTCCCCACCCGGCAAGCCGTCGTCGCTTTCCTCGGGCCGGTAGCGGAGGAGGAACCCGTCGTGCATCAGCTCTCGTTCGATTGCTTCAATGGTTCCGATCACGCGCGGATCATCAGGCGGCAGGAATCCGACCCGCGGAATCAGCAGGAGGCTGGCGTCGAGTTCGGGTCGCCCGTATGTCTGCACGAATGTGTTGCGGCCGGCGTCGAAGCCTTTGGCCATGACGTCGGCGTGGATGGTGTCCCGCAGGGCTTCCCAGCGGTCCGCCGGGCCCGGCAGGCCGAAGTTGCGGATGCCCTTGACCATCCGATCCGCCGCCACCCACGCCATGATCTTGGAATGGGTGAAATGCCGCCGCGGCCCGCGCACTTCCCACAGCCCGTTGTCCGGCCGCTGCCACGCGGTTTCGAGGTGCTCCATGAGCGCCAACTGGACGTCCCAGGCGTCATCGGGCTGATTCAGGAGCGCATTCCGCGTCAGGGCCAGGCAGTCCAGCACTTCTCCCCAGACGTCGAGCTGGAGTTGCCCGGCCGCGCCGTTGCCGATCCGCACGGGCGTGGAATTCTCGTAGCCCTGAAGCCAGGGCAGCTCGATTTCCGGCAGCCGGCGTTCGCCGTGGATGCCGTACATGATCTGCAGGTCCGCGGGGTCTCCGGCGACGGCGCGCAGCAGCCAGTCGCGCCAGGCGCCGGCTTCGTCGGTGTATCCGGCCGCGAGCAGCGCCTGCAGTGTGAGGGTGGCATCCCGAAGCCAGCAGAACCGGTAGTCCCAGTTGCGCGTTCCGCCGATCTCTTCGGGCAGGGAGGTAGTCACCGCCGCCACAATGCCGCCGGTGGGGGCAAAGGTCAGTGCCTTGAGGGTGATGAGGGACCGCATGACGGCGTCCCGGTAGGGTCCGGTGATCCTGCACTTCCCGGACCATTGCCGCCAGAACTCCTCAGTTGATTCCAGCGCCGCCTCAGGCTCGGTCGTCCGGGGGCGGCCCAGGTGGCTTGGACTCCACGTCAACACGAACGGTATCCGCTCCCCGGCCGTGACGGTGAAGTCGCTGATCGTGCGCAGCCGCTCACCCCGCAAGGGGGCCTCGGTCACCAGGTACGCGGCGTCAGGACCGGCCACGGCATGGATACCGTGCTCGTCATGGCGGACCCACGGGACAATGTGGCCGTAGTCGAACCTCATGACCAGTTCACCGCGCATCCGCACCGAGCCGCTGACTCCGACGACGATCCGTACGATGTTGGCCACGCCGTCGCGCGGGGGCATGAAGTCGATAATCCGGACGGTCCCCTCCGGCGTCGTCCATTCGGTTTCCAGCACCAGGGTCCCCGGCCGGTACCGCCGTCGGGTGCATTCCCCGCCGCCCTCCGGCGCCAGGAGCCAGCGGCCGGACTTGGGCGTATCGACCAGCGCGTTGAAGCACGCGGGGGAATCGAACCGCGGCAGGCAGAGCCAGTCGATGGAGCCCTCGGTGCTGATCAGGGCCGCGGTCTGCAAATCCCCGACCATTGCGTAATCCTCGATGCGTGCCATGTCCATACACTGCCATACGCTGCCGCCGCGGACGAGTGTCCGGGGAACCGGGTTGCGGCCGGGCTCGCCAACGGGGCTAGGATCCAACCATGCTGGAACGGCACACCGGGGCGCACGGCAAGGCCCCAGAATGACGTGGCACATCGGAACCTCCGGCTGGAGTTACGAGCACTGGAACGGGGTCCTGTACCCGCCCGGATTGCCGGCCCGGGACCGCCTGGCACACTACGCCACACGGTTCGGCACGGTCGAGCTCAACGCAAGTTTCTACCGCTGGCCGCGCGAGGCGGGCTTCGCGAACTGGCACCGGCGCCTGCCCGACGGCTTCCTGCTTTCAGCCAAAGCCCCGCGCGGCCTGACCCACGCCAAGAAGCTCTACGCTCCGGAGGTCTGGACGGAACGGATCGCCCGCTGCTGGCATGAACTCGGCGGCACCCGCGGCGTACTGCTGGTGCAACTGCCGCCGGACTTCGCCCGCGACGACGCCCGCCTGGATTACTTCCTGGCGGGCATGCCCCCGTGGATCCGCGTCAGCGTGGAATTCCGGCATCCCAGCTGGGAGTGCGAGGACGTGTACGCCTTGCTGGAGCGGCACGGGGCGGCGTACTGCATCATGAGCGGCGCCGGCCTGGCCTGCGTCCTGCGCGCCACGGCACCGTTCGTGTATGTCCGCCTGCACGGCCCGGACCACCGCCACCTGTATGCCGGCTCCTACTCAGACGCGGACCTGCACTGGTGGGCGGACCGGATCCGCGAATGGGAGGCGGCCGGCCGGGACGTCTTCGTATATTTCAACAACGACGGCGACGGCAATGCCGTGCGCAATGCCGTCACGCTGCGGCAGTTTCTCGGCGCCGACCGGGTCGCCGGACCGTAACACGATCTGCGGCGGGTGGGCGACTCTATGGGAGAGTGGAGGCATGGAATTGGCGCCTCAGCAACCGCAACAGCAAGCCGTCTCCGGAAGCAGGGTCTTCCATCTGGCCCACTGGGTATCGGACACCGTCAACCGGATACGGCTGAAAGTCGCCCGGCGCTGGCACTTCATTCCGCAGACCATCGCCTATCAGGGCTACGGCTCCACCGAATGGGTGCGGGTGCTCGGCAGGGTGGTCCTGACGTCGCAACCTGCTCCCGGCAGCAAGGCCGAACGGGTGGCGAAGAACGGCAACCAGAATTTCCGCGGCTGGCGCGCCTTCACGAGCGTCCCGATCCCCTCCACCGAGGTCGAAATCCGGATCGGGGGATTCACCACCCGGATCCATGCAGACCGCGGCGGCCTCGTGGACACCGTCGTTCCCGTGGCGCTGGCGCCCGGCTGGCACACCGCGGAGCTGCAGGCCGAAGGGACCCAACCGGCCACGGTACGGATCTTCGTGATCTCCCCCGACACCGAGCTCGGGATTATCTCCGACATTGACGACACGATCATGGTCACCGCCCTCCCCCGGCCCTTTTTGGCCCTCTGGAACACCTTCGTCCTGAACGAGCGAGCCCGGATGGCGACGCCCGGCATGGCCGTGCTGATGGACCGGCTGACCACGGAACGTGCGAACATGCCGGTGATCTACCTGTCGACGGGGCCGTGGAATGCCGCCCCCACGCTGGCCCGCTTCATCACCCGCAACCTGTACCCCTCCGGCGCGCTATTGCTCACCGACTGGGGCCTGACCCACGACCGCTGGTTCCGGAGCGGCCAGGATCACAAGCTCCGGAACCTGGAACTATTGGCCCAGGAGTTCCCCAACATGCGCTGGATCTTGTTCGGCGACAACGGCCAGCACGACGAAGCCATCTACTCGGAGTTCGCCCAGCGCCACCCGGATAATGTGGCTGCCATTGCGATCCGCCAGCTTTCCGCCGGTGAAGCCGTCCTCGCCGGCGGCCATTCCAGCGACGGGGACCACACGGCATCCTCCGTGCCGTGGATCTACTCGCCCGACGGCGCCGGGATGGCGAAAGGCCTGCGGGACCTGGGTCTGCTCTAACTCGCCTCCGCCCGGCGGGCGTCAGCCCACCGGGGACGGGCGCTCGACGTCGTCGGGATCAGTCGCCGCGTCGGCGCCGCCGGCACCCGCGGCCGCCTTGCGGCGTGCTGCGAGCAGTTCCTGGAGCCAGTAGTAGGACGCTTTCGGTGTCCTGACCAGGGTGTCGAAATCAACGTGCAGCAGTCCGAACGGCTGTTTATAGCCTCCGGACCATTCGAAGTTATCCATGAGGGACCACACGAAATAGCCGCGCAGGTCCAGCGCCTCGGCCGCACCGCCGGGAGCCGTGGCCTCAACGGCGGTCGCGATGTGATCCGCCAGATAGCGCAGGCGCCGTTCGTCGGGAATGATCAGCCGGTCCGTTTCCGGATCCTTGACCGCCACGTCCTCGAAGCTCGCCCCGCCTTCGGTGATGTAGACCGGCGGCAGGTCCTGGTAGCGTTCGGCCATTTCGGCCAGGGCGACCGAGAGGTATTCCGGTTTGATCGGCCAGCCGTACGCGGTGGTCTCCGTGTCCGGGAACGGGGCAATGTGGAACGGGGCCCCGGGTGCCGACCCGCTGAGATCGTCCCCCATGGCCTCGGCCATGCCCGGCGGTACCGCGCCATCCCCCGGACCGGACGCCACCCGGGTCGGCATGTAATAGTTCAGCCCGTAGAAGTCCAGCGGCTGCGAGATCAGTTCCATGTCCTCGCTGGACGGGTCGAACGAGGAGGAGAAGAAGGTGGCCGCCCGAATCACGTCGGGGTACTTGCCGAGGAGGACCGGGTCGGCAAAAAGCCGGTTCTGGGCCACGTCCATCAGCCCGGCGCTGACGGCGTCGAGCGGATTGGCAGAGGCCGGGACCATCGGCGAGTAGACATTGGTGATACCGATTTCGCCGGGCACCTTGGCCGCACGCAGCGCCTGCAGTGCCAGTCCGTGACCCAGCAACTGGTGGTGCACCGTCGGGAGTGACTTCAGCATGAGGGACTCCCCGGGCGCATGCAGGCCGAGGGCGTATCCGTTGGTGGTCACCGTGGCCGGCTCGTTCACGGTGACCCACCGTGCCACCCGGTCGCCGAAGGCGGCCGCCGCTATGGCAGCGAATTCACCCAGCCGGTAGGCCGTATCCCGGTTCATCCAGCCGCCGGCCTCGTCCAGGGGCAACGGCGTGTCCCAGTGGTAGAGCGTCGCCATCGGTGAAATTCCGTTGGCCAGCAACAGGTCAATCAGCCGGTCGTAGAAGTCCAGCCCCGCCGGGTTGACCGGGCCGCTTCCGCCGGGCTGGATCCGGGCCCAGGACAGCGAGAACCGGTAGGAATCGATGCCCAGTTTCTTCATCATCGCCACGTCGTCGGGCATCCGGTGATAGTGGTCGCAGGAGACCGCCGGGCTGTGATCGTCGACGATTGCCCCCGGCTTGGCCGAAAAGATGTCCCAGCCCGTGGGTCCGCGGCCATCCGCGGTCAAGGCCCCCTCGATTTGGAAAGCGGACGTCGCCACGCCGAGGGTGAAGCCGGCAGGAAGCAATGCGGCCAGGTCGCTGGCGGTGTTAGGCATCTCAGGGGTCCCCTCAAATAGTTCGCAGGCTGTCTAATGAGTTTAGGGCCGGTCCGGCCTGCCCGCCACGACGCACAGTTTGACGGATTCCGCTCGACTGCGCATGGTTGAGTCGTGCCCCCAATACGTGAAGATACAACTACGCCGTCCTCCGGCGTGCCCGGGGCAGGCCGTCAGGCTTTGGCGCTGGGCCTGTTCCTGGCCATTACCTACAGCATTTCCTTCTTCTCGTCGCAGGTCATCGCCAGCCATTCCATCGGCTGGTACGCCACGGCCAGCAAGGCGCCCTGGACCCCGCCGGGCTGGATGTTTGCGCTCGCCTGGGGCATGCTCTACACCGCCATGGCCGTCGCGGCATGGCTGATATGGCGCCAGCGGTCCGAACCGCGCCGCGGTGCGCTGGTGACTTACGGCCTGCTGCTGCTCGTAAATCTTTCCTGGGCGCCGACGTTCTTCGGCCTGTATCCGGCCATCGGCACCGCCGCGCTCTGGCTGGCCTTGGGGCTGATCGTAGTCCACGCGGTCACGGCCGCCGCGACGGTCCTCCGGTTCGGTGTTATCAGCCGCACGGCCGGATTGCTGATGCTGCCTTACGTGTCCTGGATTATTTTCTCGTCCAGCCTGAACCTGTACGCCGCGGCGTACAACTGAACCCCGCAACCAAGGGCAACCAAGGCCGAGGCCGACGGCGGCTGCCTGGCGGCCGCTGGCCGGCGGCTGCTCACAACATTGAGGTCTCCGGACCGAAGAGGAAGTCCTTGGCGTGCGCCACGGCCTTCCGGAAGGCATCGTTGCGCAGCGCCACCAAATGCTCCGTATCCGCAGCGGCCGGTTCCAGGTACTCGGTGAATCCGGGGCGCAATACCCAGATATCCCCTGCCGGCGGAAGATAGAACACCCCGAAGGACCGGTGCTGGCTGTCGTCATCCGTCCAGATGGGGACCACGGCCAGCGCGGCGCCCGTGTCGACGTTGATCCACTGGGCCCGCGGCAGCGGGGCCTCATGCGCTTCAGGGTCCAGGAAGGGAGCGGAGCCCTTGCCCCAGCGCTGTTCGAACCGCTCGTGGAAGGCCGGGATCAGGTGCGATTCATACCGGCGCCATGCGCTCATTGATGTCCTCCGCTGTCGCATTTCCGTTGTGGCCCCCGGGGATAAATAGGGGGAACGTCCGGGCGTGCCGGCTGCGGGCAGCCCCTCGCAGGGACGCCCGCAGCCGCAGCCTTACTGGTTGATTTGGTGCATGCTGTCCTGCGTGCGGGAGATTTCGATCTTCCGCGGCTTGGCCTGCTCAGCCACGGGGATCCGGAGCGTCAGGACGCCGTCGGCGTAGCTTGCCTTGACGTTTTCCGTATCCAGCGTGTCGCCGAGGATCAGCTGGCGGCTGAAGACGCCGCGGGGACGCTCGGATGCAATGAGCTCAACATTGGGTTGCGTCGGGTCCCTTCGTTCGGCCTTGACGGTCAGGACATTCCGCTCAACATCGAGGTTCAGCGAGTCCACATTGACCCCCGGCAAATCAAACGCAACGACAAATTCGCCGTCTTCCTGCCACGCGTCCATCGGCATGGCCGCCGGCCGTGCCGCCGTTCCGAGGACCTGCTGGGCCAGCCGGTCGAATTCGCGGAACGGGTCCGTGCGCATCAACATCATTGTCCACTCCTTCAACGTGAGTTGCCTCTTTCTTCATCCGGACCATCCGATTATCTATGGCTCCGGATATAGATTTTTTATAGCACCGGTGAGAAGCTGTTGCAAGATTCAATTTTTCGGACAGGAGGCCAGGATGGCAGGACGGCGAGCGACGGTGGGCGTCTACGCGATTTCCGTGGCGGCAGAGATTGTGGGCACCGGGCAGCAGAATATCCGGCTCTATGAGCGGCGGGGCCTGCTCACGCCGGAACGCACTTCAGGCGGCACCCGGCAGTACAGCGAGGCGGATCTGGTGGTCCTGCGCAGGATTGCCGACCTGCTGGAGGAGGGACTGAACCTGGCGGGAGTGGCGCGGGTCCTTGAGTTGGAGGCGGACAATGACCGGTTGCGCGCCGAACTTCAACGGCTCCGGGCCCCGCGAGGCTCGGTGCCGTAGGACAGCTGGCCGTGAACCCCCGGGCCGCAAGCCCCCGCTTCTCACGGCCCCCGTGCCGCCAGGAACTGCGGTCAGGCGGGGATTCAGCCCTGGCTGGTGTCTTCAGTGGAAAGCGTTCCGGTGATTTGCTCCCCGGGTATCCGCGCCGTCCGCCACGTGTCGAGGGCAATGACGGCACCCAGCACCACGAGCGAGATGCAGACCGACGCCAGGGCGTCGGTCACCCAGTGATAGCCCAGGTAGAGCCGGCTGAGCGCTGCGAAGAATATCCCGACACCAGCCATCACGAAGGCCACGACGGCAGGCCCGGGACTGCGCCGGCGTGAGTAGACCAGGAACGCCGTGACGAGCAGGAAGTCACTGGCGCCCAGGACATGGCCGGACGGGAAGGAGAACGTAAAGTCCTCCCCGAAGAGCATCAGGTCCACCGGCGGACGCGCGCGGCCCACCGTACGCCCGATGATCTGGGCGAGGATCACGCCGGTCAGCATGGCACCGGCGAGCAACATGGGCCGCCAGGCGTGCCTGGCCCGGAATCCCCAGGCCACAGTGACCACCAGGACGATGATTGGCAGCGCAACCGGGCCGAAGATGATCGCGAGGAAAATCATGAAGGACGTGATCGGCTCCTCCCGCAGCGTCAGCAGCCAGGACCGGACCGGCTCGTCAACAGCCGAAACGCCGCCTTGCCGGAGGACGCCGGTCAGGACAACGAGGAAAAGTGCGGCGCCGACGATGGCAAGGCCGAGGGCTATCCGGTAGAGGTTCCGCCGAGCCGTCGCCGCCATGTAGCGCTCTTCGACGATGAACTTCTCATGGAACGTCCGCCACCGGCCGTCCGGCTTCTGGGCTTGATCCTGTGTCATTTTCCGCGTCCACCTTTGTGCCTGTGACCGTGACCGTGCAAGGGGAATCCCCGCTGAAGAATATCGCGCCGCCGCCATGGGTCACTCACGACGCGGCCGCCTGGTTCCGGGCCGATGGCCAGAATATGACGCAATAGAAATGTATGACATTTCCGCAGGTCAGCGCCACAGGCGGGCGATCGTGGCACCACAGGAGCGTGCAAGCGCTTACGCACGTAACTTGACGGAACTATAGTCGGGCCGCTAGTGTCCTGCAAGTATTGGGGCCCAAGGTAAGAACTCCAAAAAGGACCGTGCAATGTCAACAACCTCCACCAGCATCGAGATCAAAGTCGACAGCCGCGGCGTGCTCGACGATCGCCTCACCGAGGCCGTACTGGGTCTGCAGGAGATCGCCATGGCCGGGGGAACACATGGCATCCTGCTCACGCGGCACGAGGCCGGGCATTACACCGCTGCGCTCTCTGACCAGGTGCCCTTTGGCATGACGCGCGAACTCATTCACTAAGCCGCACCATCGCGGGGTCACTTTTCGCCCATCCGGCACACCAG